>JBLNAS010000353.1:0-3147 GCA_050259475.1 Methylocystaceae bacterium | reverse complement strand
TATAATGACTGCCATTAGTAAGCACTACCGCTGCTGCTGTGGCAATATCGCGGCAATCAATAAAGCTGGTTTTCCCTTTACCCGCTGGAACACAGATTTGGTTGTGCAGCTTGATATCATTTTTATGAGTTCCCGACAAGTTCTGCATAAAGAAGCTGGGGCGTAAAAAGGTGTAGGGAATATCGGATTTCAGGATATATTTTTCTATCTTATAGTGAGGTACAATAGGGTTCTTCTCCGCACCTAATAAAGATAGAAAAACTAAATGCTTTATGGGTTTACTAACCATGAGGTCGACAAAGGGTTTTATATAGCGCGCTACATCAGAAATAGCCGGAGGTCGCATTAAAAACACCCGGTCAACCCCTTCCAACGCTCGGACTAAGGTTTCGGGCTTGGTAAAATCAAATTCAACTAGAGGAATTCCACTTCCGAAGGCTTCTCTAGCTCGCTCCTTCTCGGTTAGCAAAACTGCTGCTTTTATCTCTTGCCCATTCATTTGCAAACGTTTAACTAACTCGCGGCCTACATTACCAAACGCTCCAGTAATCAGAATCGGCATTTAGGGAACCTCACTTATTGTTTCTTATAGATTACCCAATTTTGTTCTGAGCTTTATCAGTTATACTGCTGTCGCCTCAATCCTGTTAAGATATTAATTAGAAAATTTATTATCTACTGGGAATGCTTACATCTATTTAGTTGACAGAGGAGAATAGATCGTGAATCACTCGATAAAGGAAGTATTGCGGTTGCAAGTGGCTCCCGCTCTCGGTTGTACAGAACCTGCCGCCGTGGCTTTATGTGCGGCCGCAGCCGCCAGCCTGCTAGACCATCGGGATTTTACCTCTATCGAAGCCTGGGTATCACCGAATATTTACAAAAACGGCATGGCGGTATCGATCCCGGGCACTGGCGGCCAATGTGGTATTGACCTAGCTGCTGCTCTCGGAGCTTTTGGCGGCGATCCTACTCGCAAAATGGAAGTACTGGACCCAATTACTGATGATATTGTTGGGGAGGCTCAGAACTTTATCCGGCATGAAAACGTTCACCTTCACCTAATGCCAGAGAAGCAGTCAATTTATATCCAAGTACAGGTAAAGACCCACGATCAAGTGGCCGAGGCGGTTATTCAAAAAATGCATGATTGCATCACTACCCTGAAGCTTAATGGCTACGAGATTAACCAACATAACTTACTAGCAGCAGAGACTGCAGCCAGTAGTGACGCCAATAGTGAACTAGAGTCGTGGTTATCACAGCTTAATCTAGAAGCCTTAATTGCCTTACTTGATGATTTGGATGCCGAAGATCTGGCATTCATTAATGAAGGGGTTAACTTTAATCTGCGACTAGCGGAATACGGCCTAACTTATGGACCGGGTTTGGGTATCGGCAAGACCTTCGAGCGACTGATACGTGAAGGCCTGCTGCATAAGGATATGGTGCTGGCTGCGCGCATGTTGACCTCCGCTGCTGCCGACGCCCGGATGTCGGGAGTAAAGCTCCCGGCGATGAGCTCCGCCGGTAGTGGCAATCACGGCTTGACTGCCATCCTCCCGATCTGGGCCATCAAAGACTACATAGTGTGCGATGATGAAACTCAAGTCTTAAAAGCTATCGCCTTGAGCCATATCATTACCGCCTACGTTAAAGCTCAAACCGGTCGCCTATCTGCTATCTGTGGCTGCTCGGTAGCCGCAGGAGCCGGAGCAACTGGTGGCATCACCTATCTGATGGGCGGAAGTGCCAGCCATATTGCCTCCGCCATCAAGAACCTAATTAGTGACCTGGCAGGAGTTATCTGCGATGGGGCTAAAGCCAGTTGTTCACTGAAATTGGCCACCGCGGCCGGAGCAGCCACCCAGTCAGCTCTATTTGCCTTACACGGCATTGATGTCAAGCCAACTGATGGCATCGTCGGTCATTCATCTGAAGAAACCATGCGCAATGTTGGCCAATTAAGTACTCACGGTATGATTGAGACCGACCGTACCATTCTCCAGATAATGATTGGCAAATGGTTTCCCTTAAACCATAGCCATCCGCCTCACCACCGATAAGCACGAAACGCTTATTTTTAAGAACTAATATAGTTTTAACCTTTTTCAGTGCTGAGCTATTTTTTCAAATTGACTTTCCCGCAAGCTTGTCGCATATTAATATTTATAGGAAATCATGAAGGTTTCCCTGGAAATATCATCAGTGATTAGATAATCAGACCCATGAAGGGCTGGGACAACATCCCCCTTTTTATGGGTCTATTTTTATTGACCAGGAGTTGGCAAGCGTGCACATGGCTGATGCCCTAATCTCGCCAATGGTAGCGGTTACTATGCTAGCAACGACCGTTGGCTTAGCTACTTATTCGGTTCACAAAGTCCAAAACGAAATGGATAATAAGAAAATCCCCTTAATGGGCGTGATGGGAGCCTTTATTTTCGCTGCCCAGATGATTAACTTTACTATACCTGGCACCGGCTCCAGTGGTCACATTGGCGGGGGTATGCTGCTGACAATACTACTCGGTCCTTATGCTGGTTTTCTTACTATGGCCTCCATCCTACTGATCCAAGCTCTCTTCTTTGCCGATGGTGGCCTCTTAGCTTATGGCTGTAATGTTTTCAATCTCGGCTTTTTTGCCTGTTTTATCGCCTATCCTATGATTTATAAATACTTAACTCGTAAGGCGGTTACCCCTCGTCGCATCTTGCTAGCCTCGCTAATTTCCGTGGTAGTTGCTCTACAGCTGGGAGCATTTAGCGTAGTCTTAGAAACCTTTTTTTCCGGCCAAACTGAGTTGCCATTTAGCACGTTTGTCCTCATGATGCAGCCGATGCATTTGGCTATCGGGTTAGTTGAAGGCTTGGTTACCGCTGCTATTGTCACTTTTATTTGGCAAGCCCGACCTGAAATCATAAATCGAGCCACCACGGATAATTCCTTGGGCAATCCACCTATCACCAAGGTAGTAATTGGCCTGGCTATAGCAGTGATTTTGGTGGGTGGGGGGCTATCTTGGTTTACTTCAGCTAAACCCGATGGCTTGGAATGGTCAATATTGCAAATCTACGGATCTCCTGAATTAGCAGCAACTGATGCGATATATCAAAAAGTAGCTGCCATTCAGAAGCAGACTGCGTT
>JBLNAS010000352.1:0-2582 GCA_050259475.1 Methylocystaceae bacterium | reverse complement strand
CCTTGGATTTTAAGCAGCTTGTCAATTGGTCTTAACTCGGACATTGCCCGTGGAAAGATGACATTACCGGCCTGTAAGAAGATATATGGTAGGTAATACTTGCGCCAGAATTCGTCCAAGGTGGTAAACGGCGATTCAAATAAGGCCGCTTGGTAAGGTTGATCGGGGAAGGCACAGGCACAGACACCCATCGCCGCACCGAATGAGATGCCATAATGGCCAATCGGATAATCGGGTGCAATTGATGCCATGGTTTGGCCAGCGGCAAATATATCAGCAGGTAGATTAAAGTCACCATCTTCACTCTCGCCAAATCCGTTGATATCGAACAATAAAACATTGAAGCCGTTAGCCCGAAATGTATTGGCTTGGCCATGTTTTAGAAAAAAAGCTTTCGCGCTAACAACCATAGGGTGAGCGCAAACTATACTACCGCTGACCTGTTCTGTGGTTGCCGCCCCATATATCCCCTTGAGGGTAGCACCTGATTCACTCCAGAATTCTACTTCCTGCCAGCGCTCAATATCATCATAAGCAGCCGGCCACCGCCAGGGCTTGCGAAATTGCCCAAAGAAGGGTTTTTTAAGTAAAGACCAATAATTCATCGTTATCCTCCCCATCTATTTCATTTAAATTAGATGATAGATCAATAATTGACGTATCAACTATATGGTCAAAAAAACTATTTGCAATACTCCTCGATCTTAGAAACGAAAGACATAAAAGCTTTCCACTCCTCCTTGGAGACGGATGATTGCATGCTTTCATTGAGCTCATTAGTAATTGGGAAGATTTCTTCCGCAAGCCCCCTGCCTTTCGGCGTAAGGCTGATCTGAAAAGCCCGGCGATCCGTCGGGTCAATTTTTTTAACGAGGAATTCTTCTTTTTCCATGCGATCCAGGAGTCCAGTAACAGCGGAGCTGTCGAGACCTAGTTTTTCAGCCAGGCCTTTCACCCCTAAACCGTCTTGATCATAAAGAGCAAAAAGAATAAAGGACTGTGCTAAAGTGATTCCATAGCTGGAGTACTTTAAGTTGTAGTATTTTTGCAGTGTTCGGGCGGCTAGACCCATCTGAAAACAGACGAAATCATTAAATGAAGGCATTGCCAGTACTCCTTTCAGAAAGTAGATATATGAATAATACGTTGACTAAATAGTGACATGCAAAGTAAAGTTTGTCAAACTATATCCTGATCAGAATTATATTTAAACAAATTGAACAGCGATATGACAATAATACCAAGACCTCCGGATTTATCCGGAGGTCTGTCTAATCCTAAAATAGTATCGATAGCAGGGCATCATCCTGGGTACACGCATCGGCTGAACCCAGTTATCATAACCCAGATTATACGCACTAAAGTGAAGCAAGATGACATATATGCCCAGGTAGAACTTCAGGGACAGGAACTACCGGGGGAATCTTGGAGTACATTACAAAAGAAGTATGGCACCCTAGATGTATTTATCAGAACGTGCGATGAGGCTTTAGCCAGTGACCAGTAACATAGTAATTATCAAGGATGGTGTTAAAAGATCGAGAGTAAGCTGATTGGGCGATATTACCGGGCTATTGCTGAAACCTCAGGTAAAACGGTGAGCTGGGACGGTGCCACAAATATGGTGGTTATTAAGCATGGAGGGATTGTTTTGAAGAACAGCTCAAAGGTTGGAATTATGGTATTGTCACTCATAGCCATGATATTTCTAATTCCGTGGCCGGTCATGGCGGCAACAAGCAGTACAGGTATTAACTTGGCTTCTATACTATCGCAAAAAGTGTTAACCACCTTGTTGTCGGTGCTAACCCTAATCCTGGTTGATACCCTCCTGGGGATATTAGCCAGCATTAAGGTGGGAAAGTTCAACTTGAGGAAGTTGCCACAGTTTCTATCCCGTAATGTGCTGCCCTACGTGGGTGGTCTGCTTGTACTAGGATTAACCGCAGGGCTAAGCACAGAACTAGCCGCCTGCTTTTATACGGCGGCTGGCGCTACGGGTGCTAAGTTTATACTAGAGGTAAAGGATAAGGTGGTTGTTATTTTCGGTAGTATAGAGTACCCAAACAATTTGGGTGAGTGAGGGCCTTTATTCATTGTTAACCTTTGGTAAGATTAGCTTTTTGGAATTTAACCCTATGAAACTAGTTATATGTTTTAAGTGATCAAGCACTTAGTTAAAGCTAGCGACTATTATACTCATTCCAGATATGAATAAATAAAGCTCTGGCCATTATGGTCGAGGCTTTGATATTAGACTATCCCCTTCATTTACCAGTTATTAAGTGGGCACACTTTTCGGTCCCCATTAATTTCAATCCCCATAAGCTAAGACCAATATAGAATTTATAAGGGGGTTGGGGTTTTGCCAAATTATTTTGAGATTGAACAGCGCCGACGACTCAGAAGGCGGCGCAGGCGTAGACGGAGACGCCGATTTCCATTCATAATCTATCCTTACTACCCAATCGTTATTGTTATCCCGGGTAGGCGGAGAAGATACCGCTACTAACCTGAGGAGGCTTTAAGCCTCCTCATTCTTATTTCAACAGAGCTTGCTTCCTGTTGGATATTGTTAGTAT
>JBLNAS010000351.1:0-3513 GCA_050259475.1 Methylocystaceae bacterium | reverse complement strand
ATCAGCGGTTATAGATTTACCATCAATATTTAAGGCTATTAAGCTCAATATAGCCACCTCCCCTTCTTCCCACACGATCGCGTTGTCTATCCGATAATTATTAAGTCGTAACAAAATTACCATTGACTTCGCTCCCAGATTCTATGTGAAATTGCGAGCAATTTCAACAGGAAAATACACTCCCTCCGGTCTAACGTCAGAAAATGTATATTCCCATTCGCTACCTGGTGTAGTTATACTCACCTGAATTAAGTTAAACTACTTTGCTAGCTCAGGAAGTGATGGTATGGTTAAAGGAATGTATTTTTACTAATGGACAGAATTCGGAGAATTGAGGCAATAGAAATGGCAAGTAAACAGAGTGCGATGATTGCGGGTATAGCTGCCGCTGTAATTTGGGGATTATCTTTCATCTTTACGAAGCAGGTTTTATCCTATGTAACTCCGTTTGAACTAGGTGGAATTCGCTATTTGTTAGCGGCTTTGTCGATCACCCTGCTTTGGGCTTTGGGGCTAATTAAGCTTACCATTGGCCGGCAAGGCATACGAGAACTACTGATAATCGCTCTATTGCAACCGGTTATATATTTCGTCGGGGAAACTTATGGTGTGGCCTATACCACCGCCGCCGAAGCTGGGGTAACCATTTCGTTAATCCCTATCTTTGTCCCAGTGCTTTCGGTTTTTATGCTTAAGGAAAAGGTAGGCTGGAAACAGGCCTTATTTACTGGTCTTGCTATCTTAGGGGTCATAACTATTGTCGCGGTAGGTTCTGGCAACCAGGGAGTCGCTAATGACCATCATGCTCTGGGGGTGGCACTACTTATGGTAGCCGTACTCTCAGGCAGTTTATACAACATAGCTTCCCGCAGTGCTGCTGCGCGTTATTCACCCGTAGACATCACCTTCATTATGATGTGGGCCGGTGCCATCGTATTAAATGGCTTGGCTATTATGGAAGGTACCCTGCATGGCTCGCCCCTGGGTTATCTGCGAGAATTGGGGCAATTGCCGGTGCTGGTGAGCACCTTATATCTGGGAGTAATTTCATCA
Organism: Methylocystaceae bacterium; assembly: GCA_050259475.1. GTDB lineage: Bacteria > Bacillota > Syntrophomonadia > Syntrophomonadales > JBLNAA01 > JBLNAA01. Next base: position 2,460 of record JBLNAS010000351.1, on the reverse strand, counting down.
CTAGGTGCCTTTTTCGCCATCAACTTTGCCTTAAGTAAACTACCAGCCTCCCAGGTAGCAGTCTTCCTCAACCTGATTCCATTAGTCACCTTGCTGGCGTCAGTAATCTTTTATCGGGAAATACTGGGCACCTGGCAATTAGTTGGCAGCTTCGCCATCCTGGTCGGAGTATGGGGAGCCAGTATTGCCCAAATAAAATCCTCGCCACCTCGAAACCAAGAATCCACTACCGCATAATCCACATCCAGCCTAAATTCTAAAATGAGCTCGCGCCCAGGTTCTTAACCGAATATTAGGTTAATGGACCTGGGTTTTTATTTTAACCGGGAATACTAAACTTGGCTTTTACATTCATTGGCCAGGGAGGAAAAAGTCATGCTTACACCCAGGATGCGTTTCCCGGTGCTAATAATTATTGCCTTGTTTACCTGCGGCTGGGGATTAAACTCAAAGGCTAACGCCGCTATTCCAGGAGAGACGGCCCCCGCTATGCGTTTGGCCTATATTCAGCAAAAACAGCTATATCTACAAGATGTCAATATTAGCCAGCCAGCAGAATATAAAATAGCCCTTAGTGGTCAAGCAGAAATTATCGGTTGGTCCCCGGATGGCAATTGGTTAGCCTTGCAGCAGTGGACCGCGCAAGGTAAAGGCCCTTACCTCTGGGTAGTAAACAAAACCGGGGGGGAATATCAACAGTTAGCTGCTAACCCAGTCAATACTAATGCAGGCTGGGCTCCCAAGGGGTTGATGCTGGCTTATAGCACCATCCAAACTGATGCATCGGTTACTACCGAATATAAGGTGGTACTCTCTGAATTACGAGCTGGTAAATGGATTAATCGGGAACTTATTCCGGCCAGCAGCGAAAAGAGCCATGACCTAACCTGGTTTCCTGACGGGCAAGCCCTCGCATTATCACTAAGCCGAACCCTTGACGAGCCGCCCCGAGTAGACAAAATTAACCTCCAGGGTAAGCGGAAGCGTCTGGTGACTTTGCAGGGCAAGGATTTGGGGGACCTCGGTGATGATAACCTATTCGTTAATGATCTAACCAGCCTTACCTTCTCGCCGAACGGTCGTTATATCGCGGCTTTTCTCGCTAGTAATTCTACCTTCTATAATGCCATTACGATGCCGCTTAGCATTATTGATACCCATAACAATCATCGCTGGGTGGTCGGAAAAGGCTTAGGTTACCGTGGCTGGCTCGCCTGGTCCGGTGATAACAAGAAATTAGCTTTTATTAATGGCATGGGGCGTTCCGCTACTACTAACAAACGGCTGTGGCTAGCCCAAGTCGAAAAAAAGGTTAAGGTGATTAAGGTAGGTAAGAAGAAGCTGGTCGACTGCCGCCCCGGTTGGTTCGGCCAAAACCTCTATTTTGCTCGCGGGGTTGAAACTGAGACTTGGGATACTACCGATAAACGCATACCCGGACAACAGATTGTTCGGTTAACTGCCGGCAAAGTTAGTACCATAACTACTCCCGGAACCCAAGACAGCGATTACCCGCTCTCTCTGGCTCCGAGCGGCCAGTACCTGGCCTTCCTCCGCTGCTCGTCCTCGGAGCAAGCCAGGCTTTACACCGTAAATTTAAAGACCATGGCTATCAATCAGGTGGGAGAGCCCTTACGAGGTACTGGCGGTTATTATGGCAACTTCTATCCCGACTGGGTTTATTGCTATTGGCTTAGCAATCAAGCACCCTAAATAGTTTGCTCTTGGAACACCATTCAATGAACGCCAAGGAATAGATAACCTGGAGGCCTACTTAATTTGACCATCGGCCAAGAGCTCTTCTTAGCCAAGGAGACTTAATCTCGATGGCATGTTCCGGGCACATTTCCTGGCAACAATAACATCGAATACAACGCTGGTAAAAATAAGCGGGGGTTTCATCCTTGGCCTCCGATACCCAATCCACCGCTTTGGGTCTTACCGGGCAGGATTGCACACAGATTCCACAACGAATACAGTTTTCCTCAATAATGAAAGGTTTGGGTACTAGTAAATCATTTATAAACTTTATCCCCGGTACCCGAGGTCCAGCTGCCTGCTCATGTTTAACATCAAAAGCGGGAGTGATAAATTCCGAAATGTCGTCACCGACGAGCTGAACATCCTGCATACTTCCTAGTCCACCCGCTTGTCCCAACCGCAGAGTCGGAACATAATCGGGTTTGAGGTCAACTAAACGACAAACGGTGGCATCTAATGCTACGGGATCAACCGACAGCAACAAGATATTCATAGCCCGTGGTTTGCCGCCCCGTGGCCCATTACCTTCCATGGCCACAATTCCATCCATGATATAAAAACGCGGACGCAGGGCCAGATTGAGATCGACCAACATCTGAGCAAATTCATTTACCCCAGGTAATTTAACATGATATTCCCCTTTTAAAAGGCCAGGAATACAGCCAAACTGATTTTTAATCGCTCCCGTCATCCGCATTA
>JBLNAS010000350.1:0-5848 GCA_050259475.1 Methylocystaceae bacterium | reverse complement strand
TTCAGCGTATTCCTTCTCTGCAGGGTCAGCAGCTTCGTGGGACAGGTCGACATAATAGTAAGTTTGATAGATCAGTGCCCGGATAGCTTCCATCTGAGCCTTTTGCAGCAACAGCATGCGGCGGACGTCTTCGTGCTCAATTATCCGAACTTGCGGACCCTTTTTATCGGTTGACTTTCTGCCCTGTACCCGGACCTTGGCATAATCCAGAGCTGCGTAGTAGGCTGAACCAACGGTACCTAGGGCGAATAACCCGGTATTCAGACGTTCTTCATTCATATACCTGAACATTTGAGCCATTCCTTTGCCTTTTCCGTCAACCGGAAATGCGTCGCCGACCAAATAGCCTAAGCAATTATCATTTTCACCAAAAGCTAGAGTACAGGTGGCAGAGCCATGAAGACCTAGTTTGTGTTCGATACCGACGGTGGTTACATCATTCCATGCGCCTGCAGACCCATCATCGCCCACCCATAATTTGGGGACGATGAAGAGTGATATACCGGCGGTGCCGTCTTTTGCGCCTTCGGTCTTGGCGAGTACCAGGTGGATTATGTTCTCGGCGCAGTCGTGGTCGCCGGAGGTAATAAAACATTTCTGTCCTTTAATTTTGTACAAACCTGGAGTATCGGTAGCATATGCCTTGGTGGAACAATTACCGACCTCGGACCCGGCGCCCGGCTCGGTCAGGCCCATGGTACCGCCCCATTCGCCGGTAAACATCTTAGGCAAGAAGAGTTCCTGCTGCTTTTTAGTACCCTCAAATTGCAGCACGGTGGTTGCGCCCTGGGTTAGACACCACAGCATAACCATAGCCGGAGATGCACCGGACTGCATTTCCAAAATCGGAGCGTACCAGGCCAATGGCATACGGCCTTCCGATTGGCGGTCACCAAATTGTGGGCCTAATTCGGCTTCCATAACCGTCTTATACACACTTTTAAAAATTTCAGGGCTTTCTACTGCATGTTCTTCACCGCCGACAAATTTCATACCGACCTCATCAGAATCCTTATTTGCCGGGCAGATTACATCACGACAGACTTTGTAGTTAACATCGAGAAACGAATCAATATCATTAATTTCGTAATAATCTTTGTAAGCATCGGCCGATAAGAGCTTTTTCATATCAAGCCATTCTTTTATCTGAAACTTAATATCACGCATCTGGTATAGATAAACATTATGTGACATAACAATTCTCTCCTTTATTAATCTGTTTACAAATAATCTTGAAATTGGGCTACTGGTTTAAGCCGGTTCTTCCTCATCGCGCTAAGCCGTGGTAGGTGCTACCTCTTTCTCAGCGAAATCACGCACCATTTTGCGAAACATTTGGTTCATCAGTCAGTATTCTCTAATTCCCCTCCATCATTCAATTCTTTTCTCGTTCAGCCAAGGCTTCCCCCACTAACACAGTCATATAGCCCCAGCAGCCTACCCAAAATAGTACTAGCAAGTATCATGCCGGTTAAGGCAACAAAAAAGCCGCTTCATTTTTGAAGCGGCTTTTTTACTGTTATAGCGACATATAATGCAGAAAAAAATCGATTTTAGTCATATATGCATCCCGCCTACTAATAACGCATTTTGCTTAATCAATGAATTTAGGCGGATATTTAACAAATCTGCCGTCATAAATGGTTCGTTAATTACTGACACCACTTACCATGGCCATTATATTGGCTCCGGCTCTTAACCCTGGTAATGCAAAAGTGAATTTTCGCTTTTTGCCAGAATTGCTTCACAATTGTACTTAACTGCTGGTCTAGCCAATCATCTTTAGGAAGTAATCATGAACACTAATATCATCCGTCAATTCAGGATGAAAGGAAGCTGCTAAGAGATTATGCTGCCTAACCATTACCATTTGATCTTCAAAGCGACTAAGCACCCGGGCTTCCCCCCAGATGTCAGTTACCAGGGGAGCACGAATGAATACTCCCCTTACCGCATGATCTATGCCTTCTACTTCCAGGTCAGCCTCAAAGGAAGCCACCTGGCGACCAAAGGCATTGCGCCTGACTTTTATATCCATTAGCCCCAAACGGTATTGGTCGGTACCTTCAATTTCTTTCGCCAGCATTATCATCCCAGCACACGTGCCAAATATCGGCATCCCTGCTTGGGCTAGCTCTAACAGGGTATCTGAGAGCCCAAACTCTAAGAGCAGTTTGCCGATAGTCGTACTTTCCCCACCGGGTATGATGAGACCATCTATTTTTAGTAAGTCTTCCTTACTGCGGGTACGAACTGTCTCGCATCCTAGTCGTTCCAACATCTGCTGGTGCTCTAGAAATGCTCCCTGCAACGAAAGACACCCAATTTTTTTACCTGTCATTACTAACGCTCCTGCTAAAGACTAGTCGGTAATAATTTCTGCTGATTCCAGTCCATCCTCATCTTCCGGTTTAAACCGAGCCAAGGAAGCTGCTTTATCCTCCTCATTGATACGGATAACGGTTACTCCTCGGGCTTGCCGCTTTTGCCGGGAAACTTCATTGACCTTACCCCGCATTACCACACCACTCTCGGTCAGTACAACAAACTCATCCGTCTCATTAACCACTTTGGCGGCCACCAATAGACCGCTGCGGTTACTATTCAGATTAATCGCCTTTAATCCCTTGCCACCACGCTTTTGTTCGCGGAATTCGGTCAGAGCTATCCGTTTGCCGAAACCTTTCTCCGAGATGATCAGCAGATCAGCCGTCTCCAGAGCTTTGTCTACGGATATCACCGCATCACTCGGGCCTAAGTTTATCCCTTTGACCCCGGTAGCAGTTCGACCCATCGCCCGGACTTCTGATTCATCAAACATGATAACCTGCCCATGAGCTGTCGTCATGACAATTCTATCTTCTGGTTCTACTTTCTTAACCCCGATTAGTTCATCGCCATCCCGAAGCCCAATCGCTATAATCCCAGACTTACGGATATTGGAAAAAGAACTGGTGCTAGATTTTTTTACTACCCCGAAGCGGGAAGTAAACATCAAATACCGATCATCACGGAAATTGTTGATCGGTATAATATTAGTCACCGTTTCCCCTGGCGTTAATTGCAAGAAGTTAACCGCCGGCGTCCCCTTGGCCTGTCGCGAAGACTCAGGTATATGATAAGCCTTATCGGCAAATACCCGACCGCGGTTCGTAAAGAATAAGACCAAGGAGCGGCTATTGGTGACAATAATCTCCCTGGCAAAATCCTCACTTCGAGTCGCAGTAGCGGATATGCCTCGGCCGCCACGTCTTTGCGCCCGGTAATTAGATAGCGGTTGGCGCTTAATATAACCCCGATTAGTGAGGGTAAGTACTACTTCTTCATCCTGGATCAAATCTTCTTCTAGTACTTCGCCTAGATCCTCCATCAATTCGGTCCGGCGGGGATCACTGTATTTGTGGCGGACTTCGTCTAGGTCGTCGCTGATTATACCGTCCACCCGCTCTTCCCGTGCTAAGATATCTTCGAAGTCAGCAATCCGGGCTTGTAGCTCCTTCTCTTCCTCTTCGAGCTTAAACCGCTCTAGGCCAGTCAGAGCCCGGAAACGCATATCAAGAATAGCATTGGCTTGTTCTTCGGAGAGGCTAAAACGCTCAATTAAACGAGGGCGGGCTTCTGCCGCATCTTTAGATCCCCGAATCAGAGCGATAACTTCATCCAAATTATCAATCGCGATTTTCAGCCCTTCTACGATGTGTAGCCGATGCTGCGCCACTTTTAGATCAAAAGCCGTCCGCCGCCGTATGACCTCCCGACGGTGTTCGAGGAAAAGTGCTAGAATTTCACGCAGTGAAAGGGTCTTAGGTTCATTCTTTACCAAAGCTAACAAGTTGATAGCAAAGGTATCTTCCAGCTGTGTATGTTTATAGAGCTGGTTTAAAATCACATGTGGATTAACGTCCCTACGCAGTTCAATAACCACCCGGATACCATGTCGGTTGGATTCGTCACGTAGGTCAACAATGCCCTCTACCTGCTTGTCCCGCACCAGGGCAGCAATCTTCTCCACTAGGGTTGCCTTGTTAACCATATAGGGGATCTCGGTCACGATAATGGCGGTGCGACCATTCTTCTTTTCTTCGATACTAGTTCTTGACCGAACTTTAACGCTGCCCCGGCCAGTCAGGAAGGCATTACGTATACCTTGGCGACCCATAATAATGCCCGCGGTCGGGAAGTCAGGTCCTTTTACTACCTGCATCAAATCCAGGGAAGTTGCCTCGGGATTATCGAGCAGCATCTTACAGCCGTCGACGATTTCACCGAGATTATGCGGTGGTATGCTAGTAGCCATACCGACGGCAATCCCGGTCGAACCATTAATCAGCAGATTAGGTACCCGCGCCGGTAATACCGTGGGTTCTTTGCGAGTATCATCATAATTAGCCCGCCAATCTACGGTATCCTTATCAATGTCGGTCAACATCTCCATAGCTAAACGCGTCATGCGCGCCTCAGTGTACCGCATGGCGGCGGCACTGTCACCATCGATCGAGCCAAAGTTGCCATGCCCATCAACCATCGGGTAACGCAAGGAGAAGTCCTGAGCCATACGCACTAGGGCATCGTAGACGGCTGAATCACCGTGGGGATGATAACGCGCCAAAACGGTACCCACCGGACTAGCAGACTTCCGGAAGGGACGATCAGGCGTGTTGTTGTCTTCATACATGGTGTAAAGAATACGGCGGTGCACTGGTTTCAGTCCATCTCGGACATCAGGGAGTGCCCGGGAAACAATAACACTCATCGAATACTCGATGAAGGATTTTTTGACCTCCTGTTCAATATCAATGGGTAATACACGATTATTATCAATCAACTTTCTCACCTCAACTTCCCGCTATTGGTAGGCGGGATAATAACCTAAAGACGGAACATACGGGAATCTCCATAATTGATAGTGGACACTCGTATACTCCGTCCCAACCGCGAATAAATTTAGTCACATCTTATATTATAGCCTAATTTGGACAGTAGAAAAGTCAGGATGCAAATCCATCCTAAGGTATTATAAATCGGGAGCGATATTCCTGCCGCAGCTGATCAATTAGTTGGGGTGTTTTTTGTCCTTCGAGGGGGTAATGCCAGTATTCCCAGCCGTTACATGCCATTTTCGCTTGTACCTGCGCACCCACTTGGTGGATTGAACCCCGGTAACCCTGGCAGGATAAGGTTCCATCGGGACAAACCACTGCCTCATAGCGGCCATCAGGAGAATAAACCCTGCTCCCGGCTGGAATCAGTCCGCTCTCCACCAGTTGCCCAAATGCTACCCGTGGCAAGTCACGACGCGAGGTAGATTTCAATAATTCTTCTTGGATAAGCAACGGTGAGGTCGCCGCTATACGCTGCTCAGCGAGTTCCACATAGCTGGCATCTTGCTCAATCCCAATAAAATGTCGGTGGTAACGTTTAGCCACTACCCCAGTAGTACCGGTACCAAAAAAGGGGTCGAGAATTAAATCTCCTGGATTAGTTGATGCCATTATCACTCGGGTTAGGAGAGCCTCTGGTTTCTGGGTTGAGTGCGCCTTTTGCCCGGCACTACGACAACGCTCACCACCGGTGCAGAGGGGAAAATACCAGTCACTACGCATTTGCTTTTCATCATTTATCATCTTCATGGCGTCATAATTGAAGGTATACTTTTTTTGCTGCTTGGTCTTTTTGGCCCAAAGCAAAGTTTCATGGGCATTAGTAAAACGCACGCCCCGGAAATTAGGCATCGGGTTAGTTTTGACCCATACTACATCATTTAGGGTCCAGAAACCCAGATCACCCATGATCGCTCCCACGCGATAAATATTGTGATAAGTACCGATAACCCAAATGGTTCCGGTGT
>JBLNAS010000349.1:0-3718 GCA_050259475.1 Methylocystaceae bacterium | reverse complement strand
AAAATCTTGCCGCGGAGCTCCCAATCCTACTAATAGAATATTAGCCCCACTACGGTTAATAGCCTCCACAATTTCCGTTTCATCATTAGTGGTAAAATAGCCATGACCAGTGCCCACTACTCGTAGCTGGGGATAAATACTTGTTAATTTGCTGGCTGCCTCATCAGCTACCCCGGGAGAAGCCCCCAAAAAGTAAAATTGCCATCCCTTGGCCGCCCCTTGCCTTACTAGTTCAGTAACTAGATCAATGCCGGTCACCCGTTCCTTGACCGGGCACCCCAAATACTTTGCTGCCCATACCACCCCGGCACCATCCGGGGTAACGAGATCGGCTCGATTAATCATTTGCTGTAAGGCCTGGTTATATACCGCTTGGTAGATTATTTCCGCATTCAAGGTTATCACTTGCCGACAACCTTCGCTCTCTACCATGGCAGTAACCTTCTCCACTGCCTCCGTCATGTTGACCCGATCAATGGCACATCCGAGAATAGTAATTCGTTCTCTTTGCATCTGCCTTGCTCACCTATCCTTATGAACCTGCTATATTGTAGTATGATCGTCCTACCCATAAAGTAAAGCCACAGCCATTAACTAGCTGTGGCTTTTATCATCATCAGAAGCTATTAGCTGATTAGACCCTGCCGACGGTATTAATGGCCATATCCAATAATGAATCTTCACTTTGCGCTACTTTCTGATTCATCTCATAAACTCGAACCACTTCGATCATATCTACCATCTCACGTATGGCATTTACATTAGAACCCTCAAGATAACCACTTTTCAATAAGGTTGGTGCGGTTAGGAGGTCAACTGCTTCAGGATCGGTCTGAGGCTCATACAGGTTGTCGCCCCTTTTTTCCATCAATGTAGAATCCGCCTTGAAGATAGCAATGTTACCCAAAACCTGTTGATTGCCATTCTGAGTAGTGACCGCCCGACCTTTATCATCAATAAAGAATTCGCCGCCAGTAATTTGTAGCGACGAACCATTATCAACCATCACCGGATAGCCAGTGTTATTGACCAGTGTACCTTGTTGATTAATCTTGAAAGCTCCATCACGTGTGTACCTTACCCCCTGTGGAGTGTCGACAGCGAAGAAATAGCCTTCTTCCGTCAAAGCAACATCAGTGGGATTCTTCGTCTCTTTTAGACGTCCCTGAGTATGATCAGTGGTAACGGCATGAACTACTGCTCCCGTACCAAGTTCACCGATATATACTGGTTTAATCGGTTGATCCATATGCTGGGCATCCTTTTCCTCCTCACCCAAACGGTAAACTGGCTGCATGGGAAAGGATTGTGCCCGAGCGAGATCCTTTTTGAATCCTGATGTATCAACATTAGCCAGATTGTTAGCTACTACATCTTCGCGGGCTTGTTGTAACATCATACCTGAAGCCGCGGTATATAATCCTCTAATCAAGAGTAACCCTCCAAAATATATGGTGCTATATAAATCATCGATATCAGTTGCATTTATCTTTAACTAAACTGCTATTTGATACCTTAGAATATTCTTCGGGCGGCCCCACTTTGGACCTGCCCAATTACTCCCATATTATTTAGTAGCTTGCCCGTACCCATAGCTACACAGGAAATCGCATTGTCGGCAATCCGTACTGGCAATCCAGTCTCCCGCGCTATTAGTTGGCTTAACCCATGGAGCAAGGCTCCACCGCCGGTCATAACTATTCCGTTGTTAACTATATCGGCTGATAACTCAGGCGGCGTCTTCTCTAGAACTTCCTTAACTGCCGAAACGACTGCCTCAATAGCATCCTTCATCGCCTCAAAGCTTTCAGCGGATGTAAATTGTACTGTTTTCGGCAACCCGCTTAACATATCCCGACCCCTGACCTCAGTTACATCATTCTCGGTCTTTAGGCTGGGATAGGCACTACCCACTTTGATTTTAATATCTTCAGCGGTGCGTTCACCTACCATTAAGTTGTGTTCTTTCCGTATGTACTTAATAACTGCTTCATCAAATTTGTCGCCGCCGACCCTTAACGAGGTAGCGCAAACAATACCTCCCAGCGATAAAACAGCAACATCAGTAGTACCGCCACCGATATCAACTACCATATTACCGGTAGCATCGGCAATATTTATTCCGGCACCCAGTGCTGCCGCCAAGGGCTCTTCAACCAAGTAGGCACTACGAGCACCAGCTGCTAAGGTAGCTTGACGAACCGCCCGCTCTTCAACATCAGTAGCCCCGGTCGGTATACATACTACCACCCGGGGCTTAAAAAACCACCGTCTACCTATGACTTTGCGCAGGAAATAAATCAGCATCTTTTCTGTAACATCATAATCAGCAATAACTCCATCCTTTAAAGGACGTGTAGCGACAATATTGCCGGGGGTACGCCCGAGCATACGACGAGCTTCTTCCCCAACGGCAACAAGCTTGTTGTTATTTCTGTCGATAGCTACTACCGATGGTTCATGTAATACAATACCCTTATCCCGGATAAAAACGAGTACGCTTGCAGTGCCTAAATCAATTCCAATATCCTCGTTAAACATACTAATTCCCTTCTAATTCGAAAGTACTTAACTCTTTTCGCTGCTGTTTAACGAAAATCCTTCCCCTAGATAGAATAGCGTTCCGATTGGCTATACTTTTGCCGCGTTGCCTCACCCCCTCGAATATGACGTTCTGCCTTATTCAGATCCAGAATCTTTTTTACTTCTTCAGCCAGGTCCTTGTTTATACGAGGCAATCGTTCCGCCACATCCTTATGGACGGTACTTTTGCTGATGCCAAAGATCTCTGCTGTCTGCCTAACCGTGGCAGCGTTAGCCAGGATATACTGTCCGATTTTAACCGCTCTTTTCCGAATATAGTTTTGCACTCGCCTCAAGTCCCCCCCGGGCTAAAGCTTTGTATCACTATATTCGCCTGCTGTGGGGGGGAGAACACTTTAGAAACGTTAACTAAAGAAATGGGTTAATAGTTCAGTTTTACCACCTTGATTCCCTGATAATAATGCTGCAGAATTTGCTGGTACTTATAATTCTCCTGTCCCATACCCGCTGCTCCGTATTGGCATAAACCGACCCCGTGTCCATAACCCCGGCACTCAAAGGTAACCTGGTTACCTTGCTGATTTACCGCTGTTATCTGCGTAGAAGGCAAGCCAAAAAGCTGTCGTAGTTTAGTACCACTTATGGGCCGCCCATTGACAACTGCTGAACGTAGACGGCCACTCGCGGTAACTACTTTTGACCTTAATTGGAAGTGCTTATGCTCCGGTTCTTTCAAGACCTGATTAACCTGCTTTAAGCTAATTGTGATTTGATTATTATAACGTTTGGAATTTTGGCAATAACTACAAGGGACACTTTGGAGATAAGGAACTTCTCGACCCCATACCTCGGATGCGGAGGCTGTTTTCCCACCGCAGGTAGAAAAATAGGGGGTATCAATTAACTGATTTTTATATAACATAATCTGGCTGCGGGTGGCCACTACTGCTCGCCTTACCGGGACAAATCTCGCTTCATACCATGAATTACCAAATTCTTGTCGATACTTTTGGGGATCAATATAAGCCTGACAACAACGAATATCGTCGCACATTTGTGCTCCTCGAGGATGCTTAGCCGGTGCATATAGCCGTTTTAAAGTATAGGTTCGCGCGGTAACTGCTTGAGCTTTCAAGGCTTCGCTGCCAAAAGAAGCAGGCATTTCCGCGCCCAC
>JBLNAS010000348.1:0-13598 GCA_050259475.1 Methylocystaceae bacterium | reverse complement strand
CCGCATAATCACCAAGACTGGGTATTAAGTAGTGTGAATACGGGGATGCTGGGAGCCTTTTTGTTATTACCACTATTGGTGAGGTCATTTATGCCCGCCTTCTCTGCTTCCGGTGGAGTAGAGTTCCTCGCTGGAAGAACCAAATATCTAGGGTTAGATATCGTTATAACTCTCGTTTTACAGGTAATTGTTCTGTTATTAATCGCAACGGCAGGTATTTGGTTGGCTGCTCTCGGGTTGAATATACCGTTATCCTTAGCCCAATTACTGCCAATAATGCTGTTTAACGCCTTACCATCGCTGTTATTATTGGTGGCAATAATGCTTATATTATTGACCATTTTACCATCACTAATGGCAACTATATTGTTTTGGTTATTATTAGGGGGATTAGGCCTTAGCCCTAATCTGGCTCCCTGGGATGGGCTGATGTTACTTAGTGGGCAGGCAGTGATTTATTCCCCTCTAATGCTGCTTAATCGGTTATTTTGTTTAATAGCTACCGGACTATTAGTGTACATCTATGCACTATTATTAAAAAACCAGAGTCAAGGCTTGATTACTACCCGGCAACGTCGTCAACAAGCCCGTTTGGCTGAAGCTAATGCGGTGATAATTGCTGGTCGGGGATTGGTACTGGGTAACCAACCTAACTGGGAACTTATGAAAATGGAAATGAAAAATCAAGGCTATTACTTATTACTCACTGGTTGGTTAGGATCGGCAGGGTGCGCCTTATTAGCTTATACTAATCAAGCTGCTGGAATTGCAGGTCTAGGATTAGTTATTCTATTGACCGTACCCATACTGTCGCCTTTAAATATATTTGATCAATTGTTATCTAATAGCTATCGTCAAAAATGGCAGTTTATCGGCAGGCGCATCCTGCTGCCTTGCCTAGAGGTCATGATAATACTGATGATTTTTTGGATTTTAGGGCCGAAAAAGGCAGCATACCAGGTATTTTGGGGATTCTTCGTTGTGTGGGGTTGGGCTTGGTTATGTTCACATTATTGGTCAATGACGGGCGTGAGAGTTTTCACTTCACTTTTCTGGATCGCAATAGTTCTTTTCCCCGGTGCTTTGACGATGACGACCTCCACTCATTGGTGGTTGGTGGTAGGTATAGTAATGATTTTGGTAGCGGTGGGTTTGTACCGTCGACAGATGTATCGACCTTAAAACAATATATGGAATCGTAAAATTAGATATACGATGTTCATTTTTGGGGATACTAGATATAGATTAATGAGCTTTATAAAAAGGTATGAGGACTAAAATATATGCACCAAAAACATGCGAGGGGGATAATTTGGCAACGACGATTTCTTTGATAAAGTTAAATGTCATGTTAATATATAAAGAAATATTGTTGAGTTGACAGTATTTTCAAACAACGGTAAAATCACAGTAAAAATCTGACAGGAAAAAAGGAGATATGCATATGCCCACTACTACCCGCGACTTTACTAGCTTTATTTGTTTTAATTTGCGTATTGCCATGAAAAAGATGGATCGAGTTTTGGCTACCCTTTTAGAGGAATTCAATATAACCGCCCCTCAATCCTTTGTGTTATTTTGTCTACTTGAAGAGGATGGCATGACATTAAAGGAAGTTGGCTCTAAAGCTATGATTGATAGCTCTTCCATGACGGTATTAGTTGATAAGCTGGAAAGTGAAAATTTAGTTCAGCGGCGCCTTGATCCTGAGGATCGTCGAGCAATTAGAGTGTTTCTTACCCAAGAGGGTAAGGATTTAGCCCAAAGGGCTTTGGAGACAGGCAACCAATTCAATGATTATGTCTTGGGTTTTATTCCGGAACAACAGCAAGAGAATTTTATGGATGGCTTGGAAGCTCTAGTACGCAATGTGGAATAATGGTTAGGGAATCAACACACCCGCTAGGGCAATCTAGCGGGTTTTTTTATTTTAAAATAAACTAGGATTGAATCAAGTCCATTTGAAGGATAGCTGAATATAATAACCTTAGACCGAAGTTCCAAGTTCATCAACTTAGAATTTTGGCCACCAATTTTGTTGACATGTGGTCAGCATATGATAAAATCATATTGTTGTTTTGGTGGATTGGCTTCGGTCAATCGGTAAATCTAAAGGAAGTGGGGTGAGATCAGGTTGCAGTCTTTAGGGCGTCATATCCTCGCCGAGATTTATGGATGCAGCTTTGAAATCCTCAATGATGTTGATCAGGTCGAGGAAGTAATGATTAACGCAGCTTTAGAGGCTGGTGCCGAGATTAGAGAATTTGTGTTTCACAAATTCAGTCCGCAAGGAGTAAGCGGAGTAGTTGTAATATCCGAGTCACATTTGGCAATTCATACCTGGCCCGAACTGGGTTATGCAGCAGTTGATGTGTTCACCTGTGGTGATCGTGTCGACCCCTGGGATGCATGCCGCTATCTGGTGGATAAATTCGGAGCCACTGATATGGATGCCTCGGAAGTGAAACGGGGCATGGTCGGCAGTCCAGTAACTCAGGCGGTCAATTACTAGGAGGGATACTATTTTAGTAGACCGATGTAAATTATTCGACAATTATAAAAGGTCAATATAAACCCTACCTTGATAGTTTAAATCAGGTAGGGTTTATATTTGTCCTTCATCATAGCGAGTCTAATGCCAGCTTTTCACAAAATTAACCTAATGTCCTGGGGGTAAACTGGTGGTATGATATTCTTGGCGATATACCAACAATGTAGTTTTTTGGCAAGTGATGCCATAGTGTTGTATAATTGCACACATTAAAGGATTTGTGTTGATCTTGCCGAATATTTTGGTCACGCCTTTATATATTTAGGGAGGTACCCCATTTTGATACTACAAGAAGAAATCACCAGGATGAACTGGTATATGATAGAAAGCACCAGCAAATGGCATGCAGAGCTTGCTCCTATTGTGCAAGATTTGCAAACCAATCGGCATTGGCAGGCATTACCTTACCATACGATGGCTTTAAATCGAACACTAGGGAGTTCAATCGATGATGCTGCCCGTATGGGTAGTATTTTCCGTTTGTTTGTTCTAAGTGATCATATTCATGCCCTAGTAAAAGATGACAACGAAGGTCAGGTCTATGATTCAGCACTACAATTTCATATTTTAATTGGTGACCTTTTATATGGTTGTGCTCTAGGGCTTCTCTGTGAAAGAGGCTGGGACAATCTTATGCCGTTAATTGCTAATATGATTGTAGCTATTAATGAAGGGCATTCTTTAGCCTGGGCTAAACCAGTAGCAGATCCTTTTCAATTAGCTACCCTGGAGTGGGGAAGCTACTACCGAACTGCTTTTAGTATTGCTGGCTTAATAAATAATTTACAGCCTGACATGATAAAAAAATTAGATGTTATCGGACTTGATCTCGGGTTATCAATCGTCAAAAGTGATGTTGGCCCTGTTAATGCCCGGGTTGATTTTACCCGCTTCCAAGAGGGTATGAACGCACTTTTATCTAACCTTAGTGTAAATAATAATTATCAACGTTTGGACAATTGGCTAGCCGGTACTAGTTTATGGGTGCCCGCTGCAGGCTAAGAGGGCCGAGGAGAGCAATTTATTGGATAAAATACGTAACTTTTTAACTCTGATTGATTTCAGCTATACTTTGTTTGGCTTACCTTTTGCCTATCTCGGGGCTTTTCTTGCCTTACAGCATAGCCCAACTATTCAACAACTGGGGTGGATAACTCTAGCAATGGTGGCAGCTAGGACGGCAGCACTATGTTTGAATCGTATGTTGGATTTGCCCTATGATCAGGCGAATCCCCGCACTCAGGATTGGGTACTAGTTAAAGGAAGCTTATCCACCAAACCCTTATGGGGGACGGTGATACTTACGTTGATCCTGCTGATATGGGCGTCTTCCCACCTTAATCTTTTATGCCTGATATTATCCCCCCTAGCGGTGGTCTTGCTCTGGGGATACTCCTATACCAAAAGATACACCTGGTTTTGCCATATTATATTAGGACTGGTAGTGGGAATTGGGCCGGTAGCTTCATGGTTAGCGGTAACCGGGACATTTGATTGGCGACCAGGATTTATGTGGGTGGCAGTTGGGCTTTGGATAGCTGGTTTTGATACTATGTATGCCTGTCAGGATATAGAATTTGACCGAGAAACCGGTTTATATTCCATTCCGGCACGATTCGGTGAAAGTTCAGCTCTAAAGATTTCCGCATTTTTACATGGATTAACCATTTTACTTTTTGTAGTCAATGGCTTGGTTCTTAGTTTAGGCATATGGTATTACTTGGGGATAGCCTTTGCTGCTCTAGTACTGGTTTACGAACATCTGCTAGTAAGGCCGGGTAAGCTTGAACTGGTAAACACCGCTGCATTTAAGATTAATCGCTATGTAAGCCTGGTAATATTTGTTATGACCCTTATTGACCTCTATGTCTAACGAGGTGGAAGTATTGAAGAAGATTATCGTAGGATGGACTGGCGCCAGTGGTGTTATTTATGGCGAAAGATTGGTTCAGGCTCTCCTGGTAGCCGGTTGTGAGGTACATCTGGTCTATTCAGCAGCGGCTGAGTTAGTCTATCAAGATGAGATTGGATTTGCTGACGGGGAGACATTGTGGAGCCACCTGCAAGCTAAATTCGCTAATCAACCCTTAGTGCTTTATGACAATAACTTATTGGCGTCAAGTATTGCTAGTGGTTCTTATCCTATTTTTGGTATGGTAGTAGCACCTTGTAGTATGGCAACCCTTTCTGGAATAGCTATCGGTGCAGCGAATAGCTTGCTTAAACGGGCAGCTGATGTCATGCTGAAAGAAAGGCGGCCATTAATAATAGTACCGCGAGAAACCCCGCTTAGCTTAATTCATTTACGTAATATGACTATGCTGACAGAAGCAGGAGCCATGATGCTGCCGGCGATGCCAGCCTTTTATCATCATCCCCAAACTATTGATGATATGGTTAATTTCGTGGTGGGAAAAGTGCTTGATTTGCTCAGTATTGAGCACCAACTTTTTCAACGCTATGAGCCCTAAACTGTTGACACGGGAGTAATCCTTCATGAAAAATGTAGGTTTTTTAAAGTTAATTAGCCGTGAAATGGAGCAGGTAGAAAAACAGCTGCATCAAAGTATTGATACTGAAGTTACTAAGCTAGCTGAAGCGTCATCACACTTGCTGCAAGCGGGAGGAAAAAGGCTGCGGCCAGCCTTTGTACTGCTTACTGGTTCCTTATTTATCAACAAGATCAATAGTCTAGTACCAATGGCTACAGCAATGGAACTTATGCACATGGCTAGCCTAGTGCATGACGATGTAATAGACAATTCATCAACTCGCCGGGGTTATCCCACGGTGAAAGCAGAGTATGGTAACCGAATGTCCATTTATGCGGGAGACTATAGCTTGGCTCGCGCTTTAAGTTTGGCGGCTACTTATCAAAATGCGGAGGTAAACCACTTACTTGCCCAGGCTTCGATAGAAATTTGTGAAGGTGAAATTGACCAGATGCGGTCAGCTTTTAACTACCAAGGTAATCTAAAATCCTATCTGAGACGAATACATAAAAAGACGGCTTTGCTGATTGCCCTTAGTTGTCAGTTAGGGGCGATATTATCGGGGGCACCGCGGCCTTACATTGAATTAGCCAGGTTATATGGTTATTATCTCGGAATGGCCTTCCAGATAACCGATGATATTCTGGATTATACCGCTTTGCCCGAGGTATTAGGTAAGCCGACGGGCAGTGATTTAAAACAAGGGATAATAACCTTACCGGCATATTATGCTTTAAGACATAGTGGAAACCGGCGGGAAATTATAGATATATTGAGCCACCCCGTTATTAGTAATGAACAATTTGCTACCGTACTCAACCTAGTTGTTGATAGTGGTGGTATCGAATACTCCCAAGCATGTGCTGCTAATTATATAGAAAAAACGAAGCGCGTTGCCAAGCAACTGCCTGATCGTCCAGCACGCCAAGTATTTGTTCAAGTCGCCGATTTTGTCTTGGAACGGGAGTATTGAGTTGGAGGGGGTTAACAATTGTTTAATCATCTAAGTCCGGATGAAAAAGTTACCTTAATCCAACATCTTGATGAGTTACGTAAGGTGCTGGTAGTTTCTATGGTAGCTATTGTTATTGCTGCTTTTGGCTGTTTTTATTTTAGTGATCAGTTATTAACTTATATTAAACAGCCTTTGACCAATCTTAATCTGCAATTGTATTATATTGGGGTTGCTGAAGGTTTTTTTATTAAGCTTAAGTTATCGTTGATTGCAGGTTTAGTAGTAGCATTTCCAGTAGTATCGCTCGCCTTATGGCGTTTTGTTAAACCAGCTTTATATCCTGGGGAGCGCAAATATGTTTATATTTTATACCCAGTTACAGTTTTGTTGTTTGTCGGGGGTGTAGTATTCTCTTACTTGACAGTTTTGCAAGTGGCGCTCAAGTTTTTAATTTTTGTTGCTAGTGGGCTAGAACCAATGATTACGGTTGATAAATATGTCTCATTTGTTATTGCATTTACTCTGCCGTTTGGTTTTGTCTTTGAGTTACCGGTTATTGTTTACTTCTTAACCAAAATCGGGGTTGTCACCCCGGCTTGGTTGGCGCTAAATCGCAAATATGCTTTATTGATAATATTTGTACTGGCGGCCGCCCTGACTCCTGGACCCGATCCTATTTCGCAGTGTTTAATGGGTGTACCAGTATATTTACTTTATGAACTAAGCATTATTGTTTCTCGCTTAGCTCGACCCAGTAAGGAGAGGATTTCGGCAATGGAAGTTGATGAAATTCGAGCTGATCTTGAGGATGAATCGACGGACACCAATCAAAACGACAAAATATGACATAAATACATAAATAACATACAATAAACAACAAAAAGGGCCATCCGTCAGATTATTCCTAATAGGTTGGAATATGGTACGGGTGGCATATTTTTTATGTATTAATGCCATTATTAGCAGGATTTATAAGTGACATATCGAAACTACTATATGGAATGTGAATTTCTATATGAGTACTATCCGGGGGGAACATTCGGAAGGGTGTTTGAGACAGATTACTAGAAAGGAGTGTTGAGGGCGTGAAAATTAACCGCAGGCAGTTTATCAAACTGACCGGGTTGACCGCTGCTAGTGCCACGGTGATTGACCTGGGGTTTGATTTCAGCGCGACTGCTGCCGAAGTTACTGGTTTCCGTATCAAAAATGTGACACCAGTACCATCCGTTTGTCCTTTTTGTAGTTGTGGCTGCGGCTTCCTGGTCTATTCAGAACGGGATGCCAGTGGAAAATTTGTCAAACTGCTAAGTGTGGAAGGTGACCCTGATAATCCAGTTAATCTTGGGGGAGCTTGCGCCAAGGGTGCTTCGCTGTTCAATGTAAGGGATATTTATGATCCTAAGACCAAAGAGCAGATGGACAACCCGAAACGGGTAACTAAGCCGATGTATCGTGCTCCCGGCAGTGACAAGTGGGAAGAAAAAGAATGGGATTGGATGTTAGACCAAATCGCGAATAGAATTAAAGAGACTCGCGATAAGACCATGAAACACACTGAGACGGTCAAGATCAAAATGGCTGATGGTAGCACCATAGATAAAGAGGTTGTTATCAACCGCTGTGAAGGTATTGCCTCCTTGGGTGGAGCTGGCCTAGATAATGAAGAATGTTATTTGTTATCCAAAAGTATGAGAGGGTTAGGCCTGGTATACCTTGAACACCAGGCTCGTATTTGACACTCTGCTACGGTGGCAGGATTGTCACCTTCATTTGGCCGTGGAGCCATGACTAATGCCTGGATTGATCTTAAAAACACCGATTGTGCATTGATATTGGGTTCCAATGCCGCGGAAAATCATCCGGTATCTTTCCGTTGGTTGAACCGCGCCCGTGCCGATCGGGGAGCTAAAATCATTCATATCGATCCCCGGTTTACTAGAACCTCTGCGCGCTCGGATCTTTATGCTCCACTTAGATCCGGCACCGATATAGCTTTCCTGGGTGGTATGATCAAGTACATCCTAGACAACAAACTCTATCATGAAGAATATGTCCGTTATTATACCAATGCCACCTTCCTGGTAAAGGCAGATTACAAATTCAATGACGGATTGTTTTCTGGTTATAATGCGGAAAAACGTAGTTATGATGTTGCCAGTTGGGACTTTGAAATTGATGCTGAGGGTAAATATGTCCGTGATATGACCATGCAAAATCCTCGCTCAGTTCTCCAACTCTTGAAGCAGCATTATGAGAGATATGACATTGATACTGTGTGCTCAATTACCGGTACTCCAAAGCATCTTTACTTAAAAGTGCTAGATACCTTCTGTGCTACTGGTAAGCCGAATAAAGTAGGGACTATTATGTATGCCATGGGTATAACTCAACATACAGTAGGTTCCCAAAATGTACGTGCTGTGGCCATGGTGCAGCTATTGCTGGGCAATATTGGGCGTCCGGGTGGAGGCGTTAATGCCCTCCGCGGTGAGTCTAATGTGCAGGGGTCTACTGACTTTGGATTGCTTTATGGTAGTGTGCCAGGATACATGAATTCACCAAGTAACGATTACTTCGATCTGCCGACTTATTTAGAAAAGGAAACTCCAAAAACCGGTTACTGGAAGAATAAACCCAAGTTCTTTAATAGCATGCTTAAAGCTTGGTGGAAAGAAAAGGCTCCGGCGGATAGTTATCATTACCTGCCCAAGCGTGACCTGAATACCAACTACTCACACATCGCCTTGTTTGAGGATATGTATGACAACAAGCTGGACGGCCTAATGATCTGGGGCTCCAATCCTGTGGTTGGTGGTCCTAATGCTAATAAGGAGCAGCGGGCTCTAGCTAATCTGAAATGGATGGTCGCTGTTGATCTGTGGAAGACTGAGACCTCCGAATTCTGGGCTACCAAAGCCTGGGATCGTCCTGAAAGTGATAAGATTACTGAAAAAGTAGATAGCAAGGATATCAAAACCGAAGTCTTTTTCCTGCCTGCTTGTGGCTCCTATGAAAAGGAGGGCACCATTTCTCAGAGTGGACGTTGGGTTCAATATCGCTGGAAAGGTGCGGACCCGGTAGGCCAATCCAAGGCTGACTTGTGGATTATTGATGAACTATTCAAGCGGGTGCAAAAGCTTTATGCTGGCAGCACACTGCCCCAAGATGAACCTATAACCAACATGACTTGGGGATATGGCGATGGGGAAGAACCGGAAATAATGCAAGTAGTCAAGGAAATGCATGGCTATAATGTAGCCGATGGTTCCCTGGTCGATAACTTCACCAAGCTTGCCGATGATGGAAGTACTGCCTGTGGTATCTGGATCTATTCCGGATCGATGACCAAGGATGGTAAGTACAAGACACAGAATCGGGACAACAAAGACGACTCGGATGGTTTGGGCCTTTATCATAACTGGGCCTGGTGTTGGCCACTTAATCGGCGTATCCTCTATAATCGGGCAGCTATCCAACCGGATGGGGTTACCCCTTGGCCGGGTGATGATCGCTGGCTGGTAAAATGGAATGCGACTGCAGTGGCTGATCCGTTGACTGGTAAACTTGGTCTTTGGAAGGGACGCGATATCCCTGACTTTACCAAGGATCTGCCTCCAACCGAACCGGGTGGAGATATGCCGTTCTTCATGCGTGATGAGCTGGTGGGCGGTCTGTTTGCTAAGAAAAAGCAGATGAAGGATGGCCCCTTCCCCGAGCATTATGAGCCTTGGGAAAGTCCCTTTGTTAGTCCGCTTAATTCGCAGTCTTTTAACCCAGCAGTTAAAGAGTTTGAACCGGAAAAACGAGGTAATGTTAAAGACTTTCCGATTATCGGTACCACTTATCGGGTGGTTGAGCACTGGCAAGCTGGTGCCATGACCCGTAACTTGCCTTGGTTAGCTGAGTTAATGCCCAATGTCTTTGTGGAAATGAGCGAAGAATTAGCCAGCGAAAAGGGTATTAAGAATGGTGACGAAGTTATTGTAGCCACTACTCGTGGTGAGGCTCGGGCGGTTGCTTGTGTAACCAAACGGCTAAAGCCTTTTGCAGTAGGAGATAGCTATCTTCATGAAATCGGCATTATCTGGCACTTTGGTTTTAACGGTTATGCCAAAGGCGATCCCGGTAACCGCTTGACTCCGCACATCGGCTGCGCTAATACTTCGATACCGGAGTATAAGGCATGGCTGTGCGATGTTAGGAGGGCTTAGCGATGGCAAAGAAGATGACTAACTTATATGATAGCAGTAAATGTACTGCTTGCCGGGGATGCAGCGTTGCTTGCAAGAACTGGAATCAGTTGCCGGCCGTAGAAACCGAATTTAAAGGCAGCTATCAGGTAGAGGAAGACTTAACTGCTGACACCTTTACCATGATTAAGTTTTTTGAGTTCGAAGACAATATCGATGGTCTGCAGTGGAACTTTATTAAGCATCAATGTATGCATTGCGAACATCCAGCCTGTGTTGAGGTATGTCCACGACAAGCCCTCTCCAAGACCGAATGGGGTGCGGTGGTCAAAGATTATAATAAGTGCATTGGCTGTCAGTATTGCGTTTATGCCTGTCCCTTCATGGTGCCGAAATATGAAAAGCGGGATGATGTTGTCACCAAGTGTACCCTGTGCGTTAATCGCGTAGAAAATGGGAAGAAACCGGCCTGTGCACAGACCTGTCCGACCGGGGCCTTAATATTTGGTGATCGTGATGAACTGATGGGTATTGCCGAGGATAGAGTAGCCTATTTGCGTAACAACGGCTTCCCTCGGGCTCAGATTTACGGCAAGCTGGAATTGGGTGGGCTCAATAAACTTTATGTGCTGCATGATACCCCTGATAAATTCGGTCTGCCGGTCAATCCCAAGGTATCGATTCAGGTCAGATCTTGGCAACGCGGAATTCAGCCTTATGTGGGCTGGCTCATTCCACTTGCTCTGGCCGGATCAGCGGTTAGCTTTGTGACTACCCGGGTACTGAAAAACAAACATTCTGAAGGGGAAGGAGGTAATCACTAATGCAGTGGATTCCCGAATATAAAGAAGATGTGCCCCGCATTGAAAGATTTAATGTTCATTCGCGCCTAACCCACTGGGGGCATACGGTAACTTACCTCCTTTGTCTGTTTACCGGACTGGCCCTCTATCTGGACTCAGTTAACTGGTTGGTGGTACCCTTTGGTGGTTATTACGGCGCCGGACTGGTTCATCGGATTAGTGCTGTTTTGATGACTCTAGTTATTGTCTACTTTGTCCTATTTAATTTTAAGGTTCTTATTGCCTGGATTAAGGATATTCTTACCTTTGGTAAGCGCGATATTCTATTCGTAATGAAGTTTCCCTTAGAGTTTTTAGGATTTGAGGTAACAATACCTCCTCAGACTAAGTTTAATGGTGGAGAAAAGGGTAACTCGATAGTTACACCCACTTGTGTTCTACTGCTGGTCGCTAGCGGTTATATCATGTGGTTCCCGGCTATCTTTCCGGTAGCTCTGGTTCGTTGGTCATATCCTATCCATGACTTGGCAATGATCTTTTCAGCGGTTATGGTTTGCATGCATGGTTATCTGGGTTCTTTCCACCCAGGCTCCGGAGAATCTTTCTGGGGAATGTGGAAAGGTACCGTGCGTGAAGACTGGGCTGAGCATCATCACAAGCTATGGTATGACAAGGTTAAATCTGCTGATTCTAATAAATAAATCAGTAACACATCCCAGGGGGGAATATTTCCCCCCTGTCTTTTTTTTCGGACTTCCTCCCAGCGAGTTTTTTAGTTAAACTGAAATTGGTGATAATGTGGAGGGGAGATTATAATGCAGGATTTTATGCCTCCGATTACCCTGCCGGAAGGGTATATCGATTTTTACAAAGATCTTGAGACTTGGCAATACCAACTTTTAGTCCGGTTAAAAAAGGGAATGAGTCTGGAGAGTATTGATGCCATACCGCTGTTAGCCCAAAAACAGCCTTTGCTTGATATTATTAGCTTTGAGCTGGATATAGATAGATATCGCTCAGCTTTTACCGAATTGACCCAGCATCTAATCAATGATTACACCCAAGTCAAAGACAAAGCAGTTAGCGTACAGGCAGCGACTGAAAAGTTAGACTTGGCTTTGTTGATTGACCGTTTAATGTCGGGTGATCTAGCGTATTTTGCAAAACAGGAACCGGAGACTGGAATACCCCGTGATATGTTGCTTTTTATTACCGATCATGCTTTGCGCCCATTCTTAAGGCTTTTTGCTCAACCTTACCAGGAATCATTAGCTAATGATTCTGGCTTTAACTGGGAACAGGGGATTTGTCCAGTTTGTGGTGCGCGTCCAGTTTTGGCTCGAGTTCGAGCTGAAGATGGCAAGAGATTTTTGTTCTGCGAACATTGTTTTACCGAATGGCCCTACAAGTATCTGGCTTGTGTTAATTGTGGAAATGAAGAAGTCGAAACCATTAAATACTTTACTCTAGAAGGTGACGAGGCTAATCAGATATTTGTTTGTGATAAATGTAAAGGCTATATTAAGACCTTTGATGAGCGGCGTTCTCAGGGCAAGACTGATCTTTATATCGCCAGTGTGTCAACCGTGTATCTAGATATGGTGGCTCAGCGTGAAGGTTATGGCCTTGACGAAGAAGCTTTGAATTAGGAGGGGACATCTATGTTAGGATTGATTGGCAATATTGGGCCATGGGAACTAATCTTAGTTCTCGCTATCCTGCTCATAATCGTTGGCCCTGGTAAGTTACCCAAGGTAGGCGAAGCCATGGGCAAAGCCTTAGGGAACTTTAAAAAAGCCAGAAGCGACGAGTTTGATGAACTCGATAGTTCAGATCAGGAAAAGAAATAGGTTTTATTAAAAACGGGCTCAGCTTTAGGCTGAGCCCGTTTTTTGCTAGCCTTTAAGAGGAATACGTTACGTGGCCGACGGGCACGGTTGCGACCCGGCTGCTCCCCACCATGTTTGACGTCGCTACCGGGTAGCGAACCGCACCCTGGCCACGATCAATACAATCAAGCACATGAGATGTCTGCACTGAGGAATACGTTACGTGGCCGACGGGCACGGTTGCGACCCGGCTGCTCCACACCATGTTTGACGTCGCTACCGGGTAGCGAACCGTACCCTGGCCACGGTCAATGCTATCAAACACATGAGATGTCTGTATTCCAGAATTCATTACGTGTGCTGGGTGGTGCAGTTTTTGCCAGGTAATTGTAGGTGGAGCATAGAAATATGACTAGAAGGTAGTTGCATTTTTGCTTATAATGGGGCATGTTTACAATCAGTTAAAGATATTTACAGTTGGGAAGGGGCAGTGGTCTTGCGGGTAGCAGTTATTGATGCTCAAGGTGGAGGGATTGGCCGCCTGCTTGTGGAAAAAATCCGCCAGGAGTTTAGCGATCGGGTTTACATATTGGCGCTAGGCACCAATGCCACGGCAACGGCAATAATGCTAAAGGCAGGAGCTAATGAAGGTGCTAGTGGGGAAAATGCGGTAGTTTATTCCTGCTCCCGGGTGGATGTCATGGTAGGATCCGTGGCTATACTGGCTGCCAATGCCTTTCATGGTGAGTTGACACCAAAAATGGCAGAAGCCATT
>JBLNAS010000347.1:0-3912 GCA_050259475.1 Methylocystaceae bacterium | reverse complement strand
AATTAGCCTTACCCCCTATTGGCTAATAGTTTGTGGCGGGTTATGTACTCCAATAACAAAGACTACGAATATCATCTAATGGGCTTCAATTGTTTCTTCTAAGCTTACATCCGAGCATTTTCACCATGGTTTATCGTTAAAAAGTGCTAGAAAGGAGCTAGTTTATGTTAGCGATCATACCAGCGAATAATTCTTCGCATAGTGCGATAATCGCCAAGCTTATCCAGGATTCCTTTGCCGAGCAAGCCAACCTGCTTAATTTACACCCTGACCAATTTCCCAACTTTGTTGGCTTCGAGACCACAGAACGGACTATCTATCGTTTGACCCACGGCGATGATGCGGTCTTGGCCATGGTTAAGGGCGAAACCATTGGCACCGTATCCTATCAAATAGTAACCGAGCAGCCTACCATTGGTTTTATTAAACGCTTAGCTATATTACCTGCATATCGCGGTTATAAATATGGCGAATTGTTGATGCACTACGCCGAAGAACAACTAGCTACTCACGGTATCAACCGAGCCGAGATTTCCATTGTAGCCGAATTTGTTAATTTGCATCGCTATTATAATCGGTTAGGATATCTGGACGGGAAATTAACAAGCGTATCATCACTGCCCTTTCCCGTGCAATATCTCTATAAACCACTGCGCTAGTCACCTCTCTAGACTACTATTAATTCTGCTCCATAATCAGCCTCGAAGATGCAGTAGTTGACTACTTAGCACCCATCCGCCACCCGGTTGACGCTCAAAAAATAGCTTGAGGCAAGAAAACCGCGGACAGTCACAATGTCCGCCATAGGCCGATATAAAGCAAGGGGTCCGCCCACGGAAGCGGTATGGCTGGTCAGTCATTTTGGCCCAATGCCGGTGATGGCTTACCACCGCCGCAATACTTTTGGGATAACGCTGCAACAACTGCTTAAAGGCTTTTGTATCACGATGATTAAGTACCAGATAACGCCGAGCGTTGAAGCCAATAGCCGGGGGAATATGCATATCGATGATTAGCTGGTAACCTCGGTGACTTTCTATCAACTGCTCTATGGTAGACAAGGCCTTAGCAAACTGGCCTTCCGGCAAGTATCCTCGGTCATTCATTCCTGTGTTCAGTAATACTACTCCCCACCGGAGATCATCAAACCAGGTACTCTGTAACGGAAGCGGGTCAGCCACCCACTGCCGATATTGCTCACCGTCTGGGTCACCCATATATTCATGATTACCAATATTCATGAACAACGGTATATAGTTTTCATCGGGCAAGTCCCAATTCAAAGCATGTCGGGTAAGATAAACAAACTCTTCTAGATGCTGACCACCCCGATGGGTGCCATCTCCACCATGAATGATGGCCAGTATATCTCTAGTCTCTATTTGATTGCTCAGCACTGATTGTAACAAACGGGTATACATTAAAGAGCAATCGATATCATTGTTGCATTGCTTACCGATATGGGTATCGCCCAAAAAAACCAGTGCAAAGCGCTCCTTAAATGTTAGCCGTCCTTGCCTAGATGCTACAATCTGGCTGGCTTGCTCATTCAAACGCAAGTCGGCAGTTTTCTCAGTCGGCATAAAGCCCTCTCCTTCCCTTTGCCGCTATCATATGTGGATAAAGTTCTCCTGATAACGGAAAAAATGCCCGGGAGTAACCCTGATCAATCATGCACTGATAGATTTGTGGTAATAGCAATCGCGTTTTCCTTTTCCCAGACATAATCTGCCTATAAAAGGTTAAATAAGGTGCTGATTAGTATTGACTCAGACATCGGTTCTCTTTATGGCTACCGGTGATATATCTTTTGGTTGGGCGGTAGAAAAAGTGATCCGCAAGCATGGTTATGATCATCTATTCGCTGCTGTAGCCCCGATATTAAAACCAGCAGATTTGGTACTAGCTAATCTAGAGGGACCCATTACTACTCGCGGAGTGCCGGTAGCTAAAACTACCCGCTTCCGATACCATCCAAGCTGTTTAGCGGCCATCAAACGAGCGGGTATTGATGCCGTCTGCGTTGCCAACAACCACACCCTGGATTATGGTCGTATCGGCTTACAAGACACCCTGAAGCATTTACAAAAACAAGGCATTCCCTATATGGGTGCCGGCCTTAATGAGAATTTAGCTCACCAGCCCCTGATATTGCGCTATGGTGGTCTGTCAATTGGCTTCCTGGCCTATTTGGAGTATCCTTATGTCGGCGTGGTGTATGATGGGGGGTTAGCGACTGTAGCACGAGCAACCCCGCATTTGCTAAGTAAGGATATTGAACAATTACGAGATAAGGTAGATGTGGTGGTTGTCTCCTTTCATTGGGGTAAGGAGTTTGATCTTCGTCCCAATAGGCAGCAAAAGAAGCTAGCCCGTTTAGCCATAGACGCTGGTGCGGATTTAATTCTTGGCCATCATCCCCATGTGCTGCAACCTAGTGAGATTTATAAAGATAGGCTGATCGCCTACAGTCTGGGGAACTTTGTGTTTGCTATGCATAAGCCTCCCCGCAACCGCAGTACCATTCTCCAATGCCGATTATCTCCAAATAAGGTAGATAACATTGAGTTTATTCCGTTGCAGATCAAGAAATGCTGCCCTCAGCCCCTATAGCAAAAAGGCCGAGCAAATGCTCAGCCTTTTTTGCTGCTAATTATTAATGAACTGTTAGCTGCTTTTCTTGAATTGATAAATTACATAGGCCGGGGGAGCACCACAAATTAGACCTACTACAAACAAGCCCCAGAATGCCATCGGTAATGGATAAAGGAAAATGCCTATTAGGGTAACGATAGCCAGTCCTAACTGACTAATAGCAGTAGCCCGCAAAACTACCCGGGCCGAACCTAAATCAGAGGCCGCAAAATTGGCCGCATACCCTAGACCTACGAAAAAGAAAGCCAAAACCTGATAAGCATACGGCTGAGCAGGAGATAATCCCGTCATCTCCAACCACCATGGTGCCAAAACTAGTACCACACCGAAGATATACTGTACCCAGGACACCATCTTGAGAATTCTTTGCAGCTTGGCCACCCGTGCCTGTAGAGCAGCGATCTGCTCGGGAGTCATCTGTGGAACCTGATTATCTGTCATATACTTGCACCTCCTGCTAATTACTATTCATTAAACCTCTAATCTATGTTCTTCCATACTAGGCTCTATTTTCCTTCTTAAATCGATAAAATTGTTGCAATTTTCCCCCTATTCTGACCTGATTGGTTCTATGTAGACAAGTAAAACCGAGGTAAACCCCGGTTTCTTACCCTATTGCTTTTAAATCAAGAAAACCTTGAAAAATAAAAAAAAGCTACTATATCCTTGGTACTATTTCAACCAATTATCTAGCTTAGTGCCATAAACTTGTGCCGAGTGCTGCCATACCCATTCCCAGGGGAAATCATCAAAGTAGCCGAAATCATCGACATATTCGATATAGGGTTGCCCCTTCAAATCCATTTCGGGTAAAATCGCATCATTTACCCCATCAAACTCGACTGCTGCTACTCCAATACTTTCACAAATAGTGCGGTCAAAGGTAGCCGCGCATTTAACCCAGCGACCGGCTAAATAAAACTGATTATAAGCATGGGGGAAAAACAGATCCGTACCCATAATTCCACGAGCTTCAAGTGGTGATTTGTGATTTCTGATGCTAACCAGCAGCAAGCGTGAGGGTAGGCCAATAGCTCGTCCCAGGGCGGCTAGCAGGATAGCCTTCTGTACACACCAACCATGCCCTTTACTCAAAATCGATGAGGCTGGGTAATTAGCTTTGTCAGTTGAGGTATCATACATATTGTAATGGATTTCATCGCGCACATAGTAAAATAGAGCTTGCGCCTTTTCGGATTCCGCAGAACTGTTAGCGGTTAGCTGTTGGGCTTTAGCGATAATAGCTGAATGGTCCGA
>JBLNAS010000346.1:0-6957 GCA_050259475.1 Methylocystaceae bacterium | reverse complement strand
ATAACCCTGCTGACGGGCCATTTTATTACGCAATTTGACCAATTCTAGCAGATCTGGCCCCACTACCTCACCGATCTGACCCCCTGCCCTCCAGGCAGCAACTAATTCCTCTTCATTATAGGTGGTGTCCAAAATATGCTTGAGAAATTGGTTACTGACCTGCTGATCACCCCATTGAGGACGAAAAACGGCAAATTTTTTCTCGACCGCAATCTGTTTATTGATAATAAGATTGATTTGCGCCTTATCCCCCTGATTACCTAAAAAGTCAAGGTAGGTTAACTCTAGCTCTCGTTTTAATAAGGGGTCACTGATTAAGCCGGATGATTTTAATAAAAATAGTGCCCAACGGGTGACTTGGCTTTGGTAATTCAAGGTTAATTGCCTTTGCAACTGTTGCACCCGACGGTAATGAGTATTATTGCCGGTGGTATCAGCTGCAAAGTGCTCACGGTTTAGTTCTGCCGCTAGGATAGCTACCCGCTCACTTTGGTGAGTTAAATAGTATTTAAGTCCAATTTCCGCTAAAGATCTCGTACTCCCTATCATCACGATCAGTATTACCAGGTACACCAGCCATCGATACTTGCTTTGCAGCTTGATCACTCCTGTACGTTCGGATATTACTCATTGTATGAGCTATGGGGTTCCGACTTGTTAGAAGTGCTAAACGGTAATATCAGGCAAATAGGATAGGCCATAAAAAAAGCCCGGCTTTGCAGCCGGGAGCGTGTTGAGGGACATAATGCCATATGTGTCAATCAGGGATAATACGGATCGGGTAAATCTTCATACCCTCATTAACTATTTCCATAGTATATAAAGTACAACGATATGTCAATATACGACATTATTGTTTCGCTAATATTTTATAAGTAAATTAATTAACTGAACTCTCACTATCACCGGGTGGCACCCGATCATCAGCATACCAGGGATGAGCGGTAGTAGGATTACTGATTATACCCATCGCTATTAAAATGCCTAACACCGAGGTTACAACTGCATCCCAGGTGGGATCATTCGGAGCTAGAACTCCCGTCTGTTTTAAAAGCATACCGATTAACGAAGCTACCGAAACCCAAAATCCATAGTTGCGGAGACGACATTTTAAGTCCAATTCCATCACCTCCTAACCATTTCAAGCCTCATTTCTACCTTATGCCATAATATTCCAATGGTTCCTGAACCAAGCTTCGACAAAAATAAAGCGCCCCCGATAAGGGAGCGCTTGGTCCAGCTATTCTATGCTTATTTACTATTAGGCTGCCTCTTTCTGCTGGACTTCCTTTTTAGCGGCTTGGATATTGGCATCCATACCCTTAATGGCTTCGTCAATAAAATCTCGTAACCAGAGATCACTTTCCAGCATCATAATTTCTTTTTCCATTTTAAAACCCCCTTCACATTTAGCATAAGTTATTTGTTACATATGCTAATTACATCTTATCTCTGTATTTAATATAAACCGTCAAAGGGGGTATTGCAACTAATTTCACAAAGAAAAACAATTAAGACTTTTACCACTGTATTGAATATTCTTACTTATTTAGTCATCATTCGTAGTAAGAGGCGACTAAGCTGCCTTGCGGTTTCCTCAAAAGCCAAGTTATTAGCAAACAGAAACTCGGGGTTCAGTATTTCCCGCACTGAGGTCACGATTATGGTGCTAACAATCGCCGGCACTACTTCAGTATCTACTTGCCCAACCAGGTGTCTAAATAGCTCCTGTAACCGCTCTTGGCGAAATTGATCCACATCCTGCCAGACCTGAGGATAACGAACTCGCAAATCTTCTAAGCCTTGCGGATTAATTAGAAAATTACCTTCCCTAACTAAGGTGCTTAGTATCTCCGCCACCATTTCTTCTGGCGATAGACCCAAGGCCGCTAACTGCCCTACCTTATGCCTCATCTTCTGTTTAAGCTCTTCAATCGCCGCTATCAGTAATGCCTCCTTAGAGGCAAAATAGCGATATACAGTTCTTTTACTCACTCCAGCCCGACCGGCAACTTGATCCATAGTCATTCCATCTAGCCCCTGGCGAGTTGCCATTTCCATGTAGGCTTGTATTATTCGCTCACGCATAAATTACCTTCTCCTCACTCTAGGCGATCCGCTTTTTAAACTTCAACGTGCTGATGGTGAGCAATAACACTGAAAATACTAGCAAAGTAATCACTTGTCCAACGAGGTATTGAAACCCGATTCCTTTAAGCACAATACCCCGAATAATATCCAAATAATAAGTCAGAGGAATGATCTGAGAAATATAGTAAATTATCTTTGGCATGGCATCGCGGGGAAACATGAAACCTGATAGTAAAATACTTGGTAACATGACAAAGAAGGACATCTGAAAAGCCTGCATTTGGTTTTTCGCCAGATTGGAGATAAAAATCCCTAATCCGAGTGAAGCCGTGATAAAAAATAGGGTAAGCAGATATAACTGCAATAAACTGCCCCGAATGGGAACATGAAAAATCAACACTCCCACCAGCAAAGCTACCGTAATTTGTACATAGCCTAAGCCAATATAGGGGACGGTCTTCCCTAACAT
The DNA here is from genome assembly GCA_050259475.1 of Methylocystaceae bacterium. Classification (GTDB taxonomy): domain Bacteria; phylum Bacillota; class Syntrophomonadia; order Syntrophomonadales; family JBLNAA01; genus JBLNAA01. The sequence continues at coordinate 4,397 of JBLNAS010000346.1, read as the reverse complement.
GAGTTCCCATGATTTAATCGGGGTGACGATCAATTGCTCTAGTGTACCCCGTTCCCGTTCCCGCACAATTGCTACTGAGGTTAAAATCATCATGGTCAAGGTCACAATGATACCCAAAATCGCAGGCACCATATAATAAGCCGTTATGCCATCGGGATTGTACCAGGGGCGAACCCTGATGTCATAGGGAGGGGTAAATCCTCCCATTCGACTGACTAAAACTTGCTGCGATTTCATTAGGCCAATAACATTGGCGATGGCCATGGCTTGATTAGCCACCATATTATCACTAGCATCCACAATAACCTGAACTGCTGCCGACTCCCCTCTTCCTAATTGACGCGAGAAGTCAGGGCCAATAATAATGCCCGCCCTGGCCTTACCGCTGTCCACCAGTCGGTTGACTTCCCGGTAGGACGCCGCGTTATATTCCAAATCAAAGTAGCCCGAAGCGGTAAATGAACTAATTAAATCCCGACTTTCCACCGATAAAGATTGGTCAAATATTACTGTCGGTATGTGCCTAACTTCTGTCTGAATCGCATAACCAAACAAAATTAACTGCACCAATGGCAACATAAACACCAGGGCGATCGTCATCCGATCCCTTCGCATTTGCAAAAACTCTTTCCACATGACTGCTTTAACTCTCTGCATGCTTATCCCCCCTTTGATGAGCTAGGGCAATGAATACATCCTCTAGCGAAGGCGTGATGCTCTTCATTTTTCCGTTACCAATTACTTGCCGCAAAGTATCTTCTTCAGCTAAACCAGGTAATAAAACATGCAATAACATGCCATGCAATGAGCACTCTTTTACCCAGGGCTGGCCAACCAGATTTTCTAATAGAGTTATAGGCTCGGAAACTTCAACTTCTACCAGGTGGCCTTTTAGTGTCCCTTGTTTCAAGTGAACCGGACTATCAAAAGCCATCAATCGCCCCTGAGAGATAAAGGCTAAGCGATGACAGCGTTCAGCTTCATCCATAAAATGCGTGGTCACAATCACAGTCGTGCCCTGCTCCGCCATTTGACTGATGAGGGCAAAGAATTGACGGCGACTGGTCGGACTGACACCGCTGGTCGGTTCGTCAAGAAACACAATAGCTGGCCGGGCAATAACCGCACAGCCTAAGCCCAGCCGTTGCCGATAGCCTCCGCTCAGATTGGCTACCAATTCCTGCTCCCGGCCTTGCAACCCAGCCATAGCTACTATTTCAGCACAACGACCCGACAATTCACGGGCTGGAATGCCATACAGGCCCGCATAAAAGCGTAGATTTTCGCGCACGGTTAAATCCTCATAGAGACTGAACTTTTGTGACATATAGCCAATTCGGCGTTTAATCTGCTCACTTTGTCGAGCAACATCAAAGCCAGCTACCGAAGCACTACCGGATGTAGGCTCCAATATACCGCATAACATGCGGATGACCGTCGACTTACCAGCCCCATTAGGACCCAGAAATCCGCACACCTCACCACTTCTAATTTCTAAACTCAAACCGTCAACTGCGGTAAAATCGCCAAATTTGCGGGTTAAATCTCGGGTTATTACTGACATCTCCATTAGATCACCTTCCCTTGGTCAGGGAAACAAATACATCTTCCATGCCCGGGCGTACGGTCACAATCTGTGCATTAGCTGCCACCAATGGCTTGATCAGGGTTAAGAGGTCTTCATTTGGTCGCTTGGTTTGATCGAGTAACAAGCGAAAACGGTCACCATAAATCGAATAATCAAAGATGAAATCATGCTCCGTAAAATCAGCATTACGACCACCATCGATGATTTCTATTACTAAGTAAGGAAATTCATCGCGCAGCCGAGGCGGGGTATCGACCACCAGGAGACGATTATCTAAAAAGGCAACACGGTGGCAAAGCTCAGCTTCATCCATGTAAGGGGTGGATACTAACACCGTCATACCTTCCCGGTTTAGTTGATATAAGATCCGCCAGAAATCCTTACGGGATTCGGGATCTACTCCATAAGTGGGCTCATCAAGCAGCAATAGCGGGGGGCGGGTAATCAGGGCCACCGTAAGTGCTAATTTTTGCTTCATACCTCCTGATAATTGCTCCGCCGGGCGATCAACAAAGGGAGTTAAGCGGGTGATCTGTAATATTTCAGCTGCACGCCGAGCAATTTCCTCGGGTTTAATCAGGTATAGGGCGCCAAAAAACTTAATATTCTCCATCACCGAGAGTTCGCCATAGAGGCTAAAACGCTGGGGCATATAACCAAATTCACCCTGCCGGACGACTTCACCTTGATCGGCAGTGATTAACCCACAAATAATTCGCATTAAGGTGGTCTTCCCCGCTCCGTCTGGTCCGACCAGACCCACAATTTCGCCGGGTTTTACCTCGAGCGTGACTGCCTCCAGTGCCCGGTTACTACCAAAGCTTTTGCCCACCTCGGTAAGCTTAATCATGGTTACCACCAGCAAATACAACATCTATAGGCATTCCAGGTTTAAGAATCCCTTCGGCATTAGTCAGCTTGATTTTAACCCCATACACCACATTAGCCCGCTCGTTTTTGGTTTGAATAGTTTTTGGGGTATATTCCCCCTGGGCATTAATCTTTTCTACTTGACCTTTAAAAGTCTGCTTACTACCGCTAACCGTGCAAGAAACCTCTTCTCCTACCTTTATAGCGGGCAGGTCATCAGTAGGAATAAAAACCTTAACCCACAGGTTATTTAGATCAGCTATCTGATAAATTGCTGCCCCTAAGGGAGCAAATTCACCAGGCTCAAAAAAGCGTTGCAGGACGGAACCAGTTAACGGGCTAGTCAGCTTCAAGTCAGCGACCATGGCATCACTAGCTTTAAGTACCGCTTTGGACCTTTCTAGCTCGGCCCAAGCAGCAGCGACCGATTGTTCCCGGCTGCCCGCCTGCAGATTTTGCATCCGAGCCTGTGCTGAACGCAGCTGTTCTTGGCGTAAGTCCAATGCGTTTTGGGCCTTTTCTCGATCCTGCACTGGCAGCGCTCCCTGGGCGAATAGTGACTGGGCTCGGAGCAAATCCGATTGGGCCTGACTCACATTAATTCTCGCTTGTTCCACCGCAGTCGCGGCCTCTGTCAACTCCTGAGAACGCGGTCCATTAATTAAATCCTGCCAGCGAGCCTGAGCTCCGGCTACCGCCATCACATCACGCTCACGTTGAGCAATTAAATCATTACGTACCATCTCGGCCAGCAATTGGCCATTTTTAACCGAATCGCCTTCCTGAACGGTTAGGCTATTAATAATACCTGCTGCTCGGGCATTAACCTTGATCGTGGTCGCTTCTACGGTACCGGTAGCAGTAAGTGATCCACCAGATAAATCCCCTAACCAACGGTAGCCTAAGATGCCAATCGTGGTCAAAATCACTAATGCTAATACAATTTTGGCGATTTTTGCTTTTGCCATCCCCATATCCTCCTACATTGTATACCAATGTCACATTATCAGTTTACCTGGTACTATTTTAGCATAGCGAAACCACTAGTATAGCCCTTAATTTTATTCGTTTCGTAATGCGGATATAGGATCTAAGCGAGCGGCTTTAGCTGCAGGATAAACTCCAAAGAATATGCCCACCAACAGCGAGAACATTAAGGCCAGCAATGAGGTAGACCATGATACCGCGGTTTTTATCGCTGGTACCAGCTCGGGAAGCCCTCGGGCAGCAGCGACACCTAGACCCAGACCGATCAGGCCACCTATCAAACTAACCAAACTTGATTCAATCAAGAACTGTAGCCAGATATCTCGCCGCCGTGCACCTATCGCTTTACGGAGACCAATTTCCCTGGTACGTTCTGACACCGATACCAGCATAATGTTCATGATGCCAATCCCCCCAACCAGTAAAGAGATGGCAGCTATTCCTGCTAAGCCAGCCGTTAAAACCCCCATAATATTAGCAATGATTTGCAAAATATCATCCTGTTTAAGCACGGTGAATTCACCCGGTTGGTGGCGGGTCAATAGCATGGCTTTTATTGCCCGCGCCGCTACATCGACTTTAGTGGCATTGGGTGCTCGAGCAGTCATTTGCTCGATACGTTCATTACCGTTCATCTTTAAAACGACAGTTATGGGTAAATAGATCTTAAGATTAGCATTTTCACCAGGAGGTCCTATCTTTTGCTGCTTTCTATATTCCAGCACGCCGATTACCTGGTAGCTTTTGCGATTGATGGTCAATTTCTTTCCCACCGGATTTTCCTTTTTAAATAATTGATTTGCTGCCCGGTTACCTAATATCGCTACCCTTTTTGCCTTCTCCCGATCTTCACGGGCAAAAAATCTGCCCGACTTGATTTTAAGGTTACTGGTTAGGGGCTGATCTTCATCAGTTCCTGTAACCGTCGTTGTGATGTTCATTTCATTCAAAT
>JBLNAS010000345.1:0-2530 GCA_050259475.1 Methylocystaceae bacterium | reverse complement strand
AATGAAATATAAATTGTATGACAAACTGGTTTTCAGCAAAGTAAGAGAGACGATGGGCGGCAGATTCGTGTTTGCCTGTTCAGCTGCAGGAAGCCTTTCACCTGAACTCTGTAAACTTTTCCTGGCCATGGGTCTTAAAATATACGAAGGTTACGGTTCCACTGAAACCTGCAATACCATTAATATGAACCGGATACATCGGGTGCTTCCAGGTTCAGTTGGTCCTGTGTGCCCCGGGGTTGAAGGCTATATTGCCGAAGACGGCGAATGGTGTGTAAGAGGCAACAATATTTTCCTTGAATATTGGAATAATCCTGAAGCAACCCGGGATGCGTTTACAGAAGATGGATATTACAAGACCGGTGATATAGTAGAGATGCTCCCCGAAGGCTTTATCAAAATCGTGGACCGCAAGAAGGGTCTTATCGTTCTCGATACCGGTAAGAATATTGCTTCGTCAAAAGTGGAACAGGCCTTCTCCACCAGCTCTTATGTTGATCTCGCATTCGCTGTAGGTGACAACCAGAAGTTCATAGCTGCATTAATAGTACCTAATTTCGAAGAGTTCATGGCTTTATATGAACAGAAGGGCATCACCTATGACAAATCAGCGGTGCAGTACTTAGAAGTAAATGGGGTGCCAACCTGCGTCAAGGTCGGGGAAGATTTTATCAATAATCCACTGCTTAAAGAAATGATAGAAAAAGAGGTCGGGATGATTAACCGTGACCTGGAATCCTACGAAAGGATTAAAAAGTATACCATTCTAAGCCGCAGGTTAACCGAAGAATCAGGCGAGATGACCCCAACCCTTAAAGTTAAGCGCAAGGTCGTTATCGGCAATCTGGATAAAGAAATCAGAGAGCTTTTTAACTGATAATGCAGTGAAAGCAATCATTTGGCCAATATCTTGCCGTTTCGAAATAATCGGTAAGATATTGGCCATTTTAGCTTAAATGATTATAGTTAGGTAACTTTTGCCCCCACCATATTACTATCTTTCAACCAGTAGATGTCGCTTTATGAAGTTTTTTATTCATATCCGTCGACAGGTATAATATACTAATCTCAAGTAGACTTAATAATTATTCAATTCTTTGTCAACCTCACCGATATTATTACTTTTCTGTTACAACGACAGCTCATTCAATCTTAGGTATTTACATATAGTTTTGTACAATCAATTAACAATAATTTTGTTTACTAACTGCATAGGGGAGTAAGCATTCATGAAAAAGGTCGGACTGATTGTAAATCCGATTGCCGGTATGGGAGGCAGGGTAGGTCTTAAAGGAAGTGACGGAGCTGACATATTAAAAAAGGCTCTGGCATTAGGAGCAAAACCGGAAGCAACCCGACGTGCTCGCGAAGCATTAGAGATTATTTCCAAAATAAAGGAAAGCACTCAGATAATAACTTACCCGCTGGAAATGGGTGAACATGCGTGTCGCGAAGCAGGATTTGATCCGGTTGTTATAGGTGAAATCAGTCCTGGAGCGACTACTCCGGAGGATACAATTACCGCAGCACGAGCGCTCAAACAAGTAGGAGTTGATCTACTGCTCTTTGCTGGCGGTGATGGGACAGCTCGTAACATATACAATGCGATTGGTTTTAGTATACCAGTGGTGGGCATTCCGGCCGGAGTAAAAATACACTCGGCAGTTTATGCTGTGAATCCGCGCAGTGCAGGCCTAGCAGCAACATTATTCCTGGAAGGTAAAATAAATACTTTTAAAGAAGCCGAGATCATGGATATTGATGAAACAGCTTTTCGGGCTGGTAGAGTAAGTGCTGCGCTCTACGGTTATCTGCTCATTCCTGAAGTTAAGCATTTACTGCAAAATGTAAAAGCAGGATCTCATTCAGAAAAGACTGATATGGCTGGGATGGCAGCCGAGGTCGTTAAACAAATGGAGGCAGATATATTATACATAATTGGGCCGGGAACCACCCCCCGCAGCATTATGGAGAGATTAGGACTGGAAAACACCTTGCTAGGAGTCGACGTGGTAAAGAATGGCCAATTACTGGCTAGTGATGTTAGTGAAGAAGAACTCTATCGGCTGATCGAGAACTGCTCAGCCCAAATTATTATCACTGCTATAGGGGGCCAGGGTCATATATTTGGCAGAGGCAATCAACAAATTAGTCCCCGCATAATTAACACAGTGGGTAAAGAAAATATCATGGTTATTGCCAGTAAAGACAAACTGGTAGCTCTGCAGCCCCGCCCCTTACTAGTGGATACGGGTGATCCGATACTTGACCAGGAATTATGCGGCTATACGCGGGTAATTACCAGTTGGGAAGAATCAGTGGTATATAAAATAGAAGCCTAAGCAACAAACAGTCTGTAATACCTGTCGTAAGATCCTCAATGACGAGGGAAACCAAAAACAGGTATTTTGCAAACTTATGTCAAAAAGGAGGGCTGAGTTAAGCAACCCTAACAGTATACACGGTATTATTTGGAGGGAGGGGAATTGGTTTGAGTAATCTTGGTTTAAGTAACAATGATAGTAAAATG
>JBLNAS010000344.1:0-4065 GCA_050259475.1 Methylocystaceae bacterium | reverse complement strand
AAAAGTGGCGTAATTATCGGCAAAGATGTGAGCAGTTAAAACAGGTAAACCTACGGATAGGTTTACTATCAGAATTGGAACCGACTGAGGAAATAACTATCAAGATTAAAGAGATGGAACGTGTGGTCCAGGTGCTAAATGGGTATCTGCAAAAGAGCCAGCATAACTCCCAGGCGATAAACCAAACCGATGATTGCCTAACCAACCTGCGTATAAGCTATAACCGAGATATCGATCTGTATCTTCAATGCTTGCAGAGTATGGGTCAATGTCCAGTTTGCCATGGCAGTATTGATGATAAACATCTTCGCGAGTTGAAGACCCAGTTAGAGGAGGATTGGATAGATGAGTAGCAAACCACCGACCTATGAGGATAAAATTAAACGTTTGGAACAAGCATTGCGCAAAGCAAGAGAAGCTAGAGCCAATGCCCAAGCATCCAAAGATTTACTTGAGAAAGACTTAGCCGATATCGAGGAACGTTGTTTGGAGTTAGGTGTCAAGCCCGATGAGTTAGAACAGCGTATTAAGGAAATTCGTGAGGAAATGAATGAGCTGCTACAACAAGCAGAAGCTCTCATTCCGCCTGAGTTTTTTAATGAATAGATGATTTAGGGAGGTGTGAATGGTTGCAAGGGGATAGCGTATCCACAATTATGGTAGTTGAAGATGATGAACGCATGCGCGAGCTTTTAAATGACTACTTAGAGCGCGAAAACTATCGAGTGGTAGAAGCTGCCGATGGTGAACAGGCTTTGAAAATATTTGATGTTGTCCATCCAGATTTAGTGATTCTAGATTTGATGTTGCCTTTATTGAATGGTTGGGAGGTATGTGCCTCCATTCGGCGTAGTTCTGAGATCCCAATTATTATGTTAACCGCCAGAGCAGAAGATGAGGACAAGCTTAGAGGTTTTGAAATTGGTGCCGATGATTATGTCACCAAACCTTGCAGTCCAAAAGTGTTGGTGGCCCATGTCAAAGCACTGCTAAAAAGGACAGGAACTAATCCTACTGATTATCAAGAATATATACATATTGATAAATTGGTTATTAATCGTCTGACCCACGAAGTGGCTAGTAGTGATCAAACCATCTATCTCTCGCCGCGGGAATATGATTTGCTAATACATCTGGTAGTCAATCGAGGTAAAGTATTAAGCCGTGAAGAACTGTTAGAAAAATTATGGGGTTATTCTTACTACGGTAACTTGAGAACGGTTGATACTCATATAAATCGTTTACGGGAGAAGCTCGGAAGCGATGCCTATTTGGTTACCACCATCCGAGGGCATGGTTACACCATTACCCCCAGAAACCAATAGGCTTTGACAGGAGGTTTGGACCTTGATTAACCAGCGGCTAGCTTCAGAATTACTGGATGATAACACTATACGCAATCATTATCGATTATTTAAGACCCTGTTATTAGTGTTGTCATTGATCCTATTGGTAACCGCCTATTTAGAAATGGTTGGTCTGAGCTCACCTGCTATAACCTATCGGTCAATAGCGAAGGTGGGGGCGGTTAGCTTCATTATCCTTGGGGTTTTATATTTGGCTATCAGACTGTATGGCCGATCAAGCTGGACCAAATGGGCAGCAGTTATCTTAGTTGTACTTATCCTCATCGTATTACGCTCGGCGGCCTATGATGCACCTGAAACTCATGCATTGTTTTTTCTGGCGATAATATTAACTTTGTTTTACTTTGATCCACGCTTGACTTTGTTTGGCACCATGTTATGCATTGGAGCCGACATTATGTTAATCAAAACCTACCCCAGTTTATACCCAGCCGGTACCCTGGGTGGTGGTATAATAATCCGTTATCTTAACTATCTTTGGGTAGGTTTAGCTGCGGCTGCCGGTACGAGAGCTACCAAAGAGCTAATTGAGGTCGCCGTTGATTTGCGTGAGGCTAATGCCCACTTGCTGGAGATTATTGAACGAGAGCGGGAACTGGAAAGAATGCGCAAAGAATTCATCTCCCAGGTTTCGCATGAATTGAAATCACCGTTGGGATTAGTTGAAGGTTATGCTGAAGCCTTGCTTGATGATATTAAACAGGAAAAACGCAGCCGCTACTTAACAATTATTATTGATGAAGTTAAGAAAATGGGTGTACTTATTAATAACATGTTAAGTTTAGCCCAATTAGAGGGTGGGTATATTCGCTTAAAACCGTGCTGGTTTGATTTAAGTAGAATGACCACTGGAATAATTGATCGTTTTGAAGATGTGGCGACTGAACGAGGACTAATTCTTAGAATAATTGGACCGAAGGGGTTAATGGTTGATGGTGATCCAACACAGATTGAACATGTACTGGAAAATTTTCTTACCAATGCACTACGGCATACTCCTATCGGGGGAACAATAGCAATATTTTTACTACCCGAGGGAAAACGGGTCCGGATTAATGTATTTAATGAAGGCGAGTCGGTAGGAGTGGAGGATCTAACCCGCATCTGGGAACCTTTTTATCGTGCCGATAAGTCGGGCAATAAAAAGTATGGCGGGACGGGTCTGGGCCTAACCGTAGCTCGTACCATCTTACAATTACATAAAAGTGATTATGGCTTGAACAATGTACCCGGTGGCGTACAGTTCTATTTCTATTTGCACCGGATCAGCGAACAAAACCTGCCAGAAAAACAATAAATTATAAAACCGGATGAGGAGATACCAAGATGAGTTTGGGCCTAGCCTATCAAGGATTTAGCGATGAGTATCAGCGCCAGCGGGCAGTAAAGAATGATATAGATGATAGAATTATCAAGCTTAAACAAGAAGCTGCCGATCTTGAAGACCGGCAGGAAGTTTGGCGGCAAGTAAGTCAGCTATTTTTGTTGGCAGCAGAGTATGCTCGCGCTAATGCTTGCACCGCCATGGAGAAAATAGTAACTACTGGATTGCGCTCAGTTTTCGCTAATGATTTAGCCTTTCATATTGAACTGGACACCGCGCGTACTGATCGTCCAGAGGCTAGTTTCCTGGTTGCCTCAAGCTATGGTGGCAATGCTCAGATTAGTAATGAACCCCGGGATGCCCGGGGTGGTGGAGTAGTTGATATTATTGCTTTAGCTCTGAGGGTAGCATTTATTGAAATCTCTGATCCGCCAGTAGAAGGCCCGTTGATCCTTGATGAACCGGCGAAACATGTTTCCGAGGAATTTATGCCTGGGGTAGCTGCCTTTATTCGGCAGATAAATGACTCCTTCGGACGCCAGATAATCCTAATAACTCATAATCATGAACTGGAAGCGGCGGGAGACCTCTGTTATCAATTCACCCAACAAGAGGGGAAAACTTACGCAATTAAAATTTAAAGTCCATTCTTTAATGGCTTAACTTACATTTAAAGAAATCTAATAGATCAAGTTCATTGCTAGCGGCAAGGTCCTTTAATCCATCAGAACCCATTGTTTCTTGTACGGCATCCACGATAGCCCGAAAAACCTCATCACGGGTTATTTTGCTTCCCTGATTATAAACCACATTAACTATTTTGCTGATCCATTCTACCTGATCCTGATAAACATGGGCATTTAAGGTTACCTTAGCCCGGTTCTTTTTAGTCGACATCAACGGTTGTTGGCTTGGTTCGTGCGCAGGTACAGTAGGGGTAACCTCATTGGCGGGGGCAATAGCTTCCTCAGTAGGGACAATTGCGCCTTCCGTTGCTAGTGCAGCATCACTGCGAGCTTGACTCCATTGGTCACGAATCATTTTTTCTAGAGCAGGAGCAATAGAACCTTTACGAACCGCAAGAGCACGACCAAACCAACTGATAGCTTCTTTATAGTGACCGGTTCGGCGATATAGCTCACCAATTAAATAGGCCATACTGATTTCATCTAAGCTGCCAATCGGTAGCTTATCCTGAACATAAGATAATTCATATTGTTTACGAGCCTGGTTTAAATAGGAAGCTTCCAGATTAGCATCGCCGATTTCGCGTGCAACCCAAGCAGCACCAAGCAGACTGCCCGCCAATTGACCGACACTTGCTTTACGGAGTTGTGCTGATTGAACTGCTAACTGAAAGGTGCGAAGAACGGT
>JBLNAS010000343.1:0-3568 GCA_050259475.1 Methylocystaceae bacterium | reverse complement strand
GGAGAAGCGATAACAATCCGGTCGGCGGATAATCGTGCCAGTAGATTTATGAATATGGGAATTATTAGCTTGTTAAAGGGAGGTGGCAGCGAACAAGGCACGAGCTTTAAATAATACCTTTACCACTTTATGCAGGGAGGAAAAGAAAGATGGCTGTTACCAACGCCCACGACTTTAAGGAAATTACTGTCCATGGGCATATTCAAACTGTGGTGGCTAATCCGGCTGGGTTAGGCCTTTTCGGGCTCGCTGTGGTCACTTTAGTGGCCTCTTCGGTTAAACTCGGTATTACTACCGGCACGACTTGGGTTATTCCTTGGGCTATTTTCCTGGGTGCGATGGCACAAATGTTTGCTGGTATCTATGATTTCAAACATAACAATACCTTCGGGGCGACTGCCTTTTTTGCCTATGGTATGTTCTGGTTTGGTATGGCATTATCTTGGGCAGCCCAAAATGGTGTTTTTGGTGCTAAGACGGCCGAGAGTATTGATCTTCATCAGATGGGCTTTGCCTTTCTCGCCTACTTTATCTTTACGGTTTATATGACCGTGGGAGCCATGGGGACGAATAAGAATCTGTTTATTATATTTTTCTTGATTGACACCCTATTCTTGGGCCTATTTATGAACAATCTTTTTGGTGGTGAGTTTTGGCATCTGCTGGCGGCTTGGTCGGAGCTGGGCATCTCCATCTTCGCTTTCTATGGTTCCGCTGCTGCCGTGTTAAACACCCACTATAATCAGATCGTACTCCCAGTCGGTGCGCCTTTTGGCCCCTGGGTAACTCCGCCAGCGGCCACCTCCAAAGGTAAGGCCGTTAAGGCTTAATCGAATTTTAACCAAAACTAAGGCCGATTGACTTAACCAGTCAATCGGCCTTTTGTTTTACTTTAATTAGTTCTGCCCTACCTGCCAGGGCCCGGTCCATTCTGGAATTTCCTCGCCATTCACCAGGATTTTTACTTGTTTAATGGTGGGGAACTGCCCTAAAGTGAGGGTCAAAGCCGCTATGGCTGTCTTCTTAGCTACGTCACCTTTTATCTTTAATAGCTCCGAACTCACATCGATAATACAGGTTCCGTCAGGTTTAAGATTAATATCGTTTAGTCGGATACCTGCCGGAAAAGCAGACTTAAAACCAACGGGTACCGGGGTCTTAAACTGTTCCTGCAAGGTGCGCCGAGCAATCCCCTCGACCTTGGCAACCGGTTTCATTTGCCGACTTAAAGTGCCGTCCTTAAGGTAATATACTGCTACCGGGATCGTCTCCTGGCCCCCCTCTTGAGTAACCTGATCACCGCCTATATCCTTTGGTACACCAACCTCATCACCCGATTGGCTTACCGGGGTTTTAACCCATTTATCCCAGGGAGTTAGCACCGTCGATTTAAGTTTTTCTTGACTGCACCCCACGATAGTTAGCAACATAAGACTAATTAGCAAAAACCATCCCAGACGTTTCACTGCCGCCAACCTCCTTGTCCATCTTGTCTCTACAATCTATGACGGCTAATGCAGGTTATGTCAAAAAAGAAGCATCGGACCAGCCGATGCTTAAGGATAAATGATATGAAGGAGGAGTTAAATTAATCAAGCAAACCATGTTTGCTGACCAACCATTAGGATGACATTGCTGCTAAGGCCGTAGCCCGTCGTTCATAGCGAGCAATCTCGACTAGGGTGTTACGGTTGATTTCATCCACAGCATAGAGGACACCGCCACCCGCTTGGGTTAGTTCTTTTAAAAACATCTGATCAGACTTAATACCGATACAGACAAATTTAATCTTGTTCTTCTTGATGCGTTGGGCTGCTACTAAGGCATCCTTTTTCGCATCCATGCTCCAAAGTGGGAAATTCGGTTCCCCATCGCTAATCATCACCAGCATTGGGTTTTTTGCTCGGGACTTAACAATCAAATCTACGGCTTTGACAATACCACTGGCCATCGGGGTAAGCCCACTGGGCACCACGCGGGCCAATCCACTGCAAAGCACATCATTGTTACGAGTAAAGGGCACCGCTACCGAGCCCCGCATCTCTTGAAATGTTACCACCGCTAGCTTATCCTTACTGGTTAAGAGTAGATGCTCTGCCATATAGCAGGTAGCATGACGCTTGGCTCCGGCCATACTTTCACTAGCATCCATCAGTAAGCAGACATCGACTGGCACATAGGCTCGGCGATCATAGACACATATATCATCTCGGGTAATACGGAACTGGGTATCCCCACGTTGAAAACATGACTTCTTCGCCTGTAAAATAGTTTCCGGAATCGCAATACTGCCATTGATCTCAGGATGGTCACGAAGTCTTATTACCTTATTATGATTAGTTACATAAACCTTAGTCGCACGATTGAGCTGCTGTTTTGGTCCTCGGGCACGATGAGAACCCTGCGGGGAGCGGCGTATTGACCGCCGCATTTCCGTCTCTAATTCATGATGATGTTTAGCCACAAACTCAAGCAGTGCTTCCCCATCTCTGCTCAGCGAGTGGCCAAAAATCGACTTTTTGAGTACGTTCGCGTTGAGCAGCTGGTCCACCAGCTGGTCTATTTCCCCCCATCTTCTCACCTGCGAGTCCTTAGTTTTACGTTTTAGGGGGTTACCGGAAAAGCTATTAAGGAATTCTTCCACTTCAGTTACGCTGCCGAGGCGCTCAGCCAGTTTTACCACCAGTTGGTTCTTTTTCTCCTTCACCACCTGGCGTTCAGCCTCTTGACCCCGGCCACTTCTTCGCCAAGGAATGGGTAGAAAGCTAGATAAATCCTGCTCGGGTTGCTTTTGCAGACCATGATTAATACCCCGAACCCGGGAGAGCTTTAGACCTGATTCCAGAATGGCATCTTCCACTGCTTCAGCAATAACCAACACCCAAAAGTAATCGGCACTAGTCAGTTTGGCCAGCACATGGACATGCTCCAATTTATGATCCTCAGGAACTTCCATATTACCTTGTAACAGGTCATACGCACTGCCGCTTCCCATACGAGTACTAATCATTATCTTATGGCAAAAATCAATTGCCTGACGAAATAGCATATCTTCCACGTATTTCAGGGAGGGCTCATCGGCTAACAAATTTGCTTGTACCGCCTTGAATATGCGACGAGCCACCAAGCGGGGATCGATTTCACCCAGTTCATGGTAGACGTCAATATGCACTACCTGCTTCTCGTCGACAAACTTGAGGTAGTTTTTACCTGCATCCTGGTTGGCAAAAATCTTTACCCAACCCCGACGTTTACTATATAAACCATGCAACTTAAGGCTGACCACAGCACTATCGCCTAACCGCACACCCTGGTCTTGACTAAAGTACATATTAAGATAATTACCAACCAGCTTGCTGTCATTAAAGCCAGCATCTGCCATTAGCCAAACCCCCTTTTCAGACCCTTTATCATCAGTCCTTGGGGTTTAAAACCCGTTCTGAAGCGATTAGTTCGTTACGTGATATGTCACGCATCCGACGCCCACCGCTATCAAAATGGGATACTTCTTCCTGTTCCTCCACATTCTTATCCTTGGAGGTTTTATTCTCACGGAAGGAAAGTATAC
>JBLNAS010000342.1:0-4675 GCA_050259475.1 Methylocystaceae bacterium | reverse complement strand
CGATCTAGATTTAATAATGGGGCGGGCCGAGGGTGAGATACAGTAAGCCCATAACCAGCGGCTGGTGTAGTAAATAGATGATCAGGGTTTGGCGACCTACCCGATTGATAATATTTTCCGGTAGTGGTTTCAGCAGGCTATGAGGAACCGGATAAAACCGATCACCAATTGCTATTCCGAACATGAATACCCCCAGCCAGGGAAAGAGGGGGAAGTAGTCTACGGAAGAAAAGTTTGCCGAATAGATGCCGAGGGGTGCTAACCAATCATGGTCGACTTTGATCGTTGGCAGCAGGAAGCTAACCGCGATGAATAGCAGCCCAATTATGAGTAGAGGCCAAAGTCCCATTTTATGTAATAAGGGGTAGAGTAGGATCGCTACCCCCAGCAGATGCAAAATACCAAAGCTGATATTGGAACCGGGAATTGCGATATTGGTGACCACCGTAATACCGATGGCTAGCAAAAGTAACAACAAGCCGCGCCGGGTATTGCGACGGCTAAAGCCGCAACTAACGGCACAGAGAGCAATGAACAGACCAGCAAATAACTTGGTTAGCGGATAGACTAAAAAATGGTCATAGGGTACCGGGAGACCATAAAACTCCTTGAGGTCATAGGCGGTATGGTAGATCACCATCAAGAGTATGGATAGGCCCCGTAGAAAGTCAATTTCCCAGGCTCGGTGGCGATTTGGGATGCTAGCTGCGTTTAGGTTTTGATCGACGGACACGCTTTTTCTCCTTCCCTCCGGCTCCTAGTTTAGGTTCATAAATCAAACAATGGGGATCGCTGCCGATTAGATCTTTACGACCTAGGCTCTCGAGCGCCTCCCGGACTAGTGCGCGATTCTGAGGGCTTTTATATTGCAGTAAGGCCCGTTGTAAACGTCGTTCCTTATCCTCACGGGGAACATGTACCGGTTGGCCACTAAAAGGGTCCAATCCAGTATAGTACATGGCGGTAGAAATCGTCATCGGAGTTGGCGTAAAGTTTTGCACCTGTTCGGGATAGTATTGCAGTTCATCCCGAATGAATTCGGCTAACTGCAACATATCTTTAAGGTCGCAGCCAGGATGCCCGGCAATAAAGTAAGGAACCAGGTACTGCTTTTTACCCACCTGCTTACTGAGTCCAGCAAAAGCGCGCATAAACTTATCATATTCCGGTTGTCCCGGTTTACCCATACGGGCAGTCACTCGAGGGGAGACATGCTCGGGAGCTATTTTTAGCTGTCCACTGACGTGATGACTAACTAAATCTTTTAGATAAGCATTATCAGGAGCGGCGTTGATCAGATCATAACGAATACCAGAGGCCACGAATACATGCTTGACCCCCGAAATTTGGCGAATGGCCTGCAGCAGAGCTGCGGCATGGCGGTGATCGGTATTAAGGTTAGCACAGGGCTTGGGATGGAGGCAGCTTTGGCGCTGACAGCCTTGGCACCGCTTGGTATCCTTGCCTTGCAGGCGGTACATATTGGCCGACGGTCCGCCGACATCCTGAATGGTGCCCTTAAAGCCGGGATGACGAACCAGTGATTGTACTTCTTTGATCAATGAAGCCTGGCTGCGACTTTGAATAAATCGGCCTTGATGCAGAGCTAAGCTACAGAAATGACAGCCACCAAAGCAACCTCGGTGACTAACTACAGAAAACTGCACCGTAGCTAGAGCCGGAACCCCCCCGGCGGCTTGATAACTGGGATGAGCGGCTCGCGTGAAGGGCTGTTCGTAAATTGAGTCTAACTGCTTACTATTTAAAGGTAGTGCTGGGGGGTTAACCACCACCCATTGATTAGTATGCCCTTGGGCTAGAGGGTGACCCTGGTAGGGGTTGTTTTCCTGGAGCAGGGTTACCATAGCGTTATTAAAGGCTTTGCCGTCAGAGCTTACCTCTTCTACAGTAGGCAATAGTTTGGTATCTTCCCCGGGGTGTTGGCGAGTTAACCAAGCGGTATTGCGCACATCGGTGATGGCAGCTATATTTTCGCCGGCCTGTAGACGGGTAAGTATTTCTAGTAAGGGGTATTCTCCCATGCCATAGACGAGTAAATCAGCCCGACTATCAAATAGAATCGAGCGCCGGACCTTATTATCCCAGTAATCATAATGGGCAACCCGGCGAAGGCTGGCCTCGATGCCGCCAATAATGATGGGAACGCCGGGAAAGGCTTCTCGTAAACGGTTAGTATAGACGATAGTCGGCCGATCAGGACGCCAGCCGGTTTTACCACCGGGGCTAAAATCATCTTCCCGCCGCCGCTTTTTATCAGCTGTATAATGGGAAACCATGCTATCGACATTGCCCCCGCTAACCCCAAAGGCTAAGCGGGGAGCACCGAGACGCATAAAATCATCAGTCTGCCGCCAGTTAGGCTGAGCGATAACGCCAACTGTGAAACCATGGGCTTCCAGGAAGCGCCCCAAGAGTGCAGCGGCAAAGGCCGGGTGATCAACATAGGCATCCGCACTGATCAGGATGAAGTCGAGTTGGTCAATTTTGCGTTCAATCATCTCTTGACGAGTAGTTACGAGTAAAGCCATCAGTAAAACAGTTCCCCTTATCGGTAGAATAGGTCTGTTATGAGATTACCATAAGCGGGGTTTAACCACCAAAAATGAGGTGAATTATCACTGGATTACCTACCCTGATGATTGAAAACACAGTACATTCTGTTGTCATCTTAATCAAAACGAAAATGAAGTGTAAGGCATAATTTGGTAAGAGCTATTATTATTAAATTCGCGGCGCGGGTGCTATTCGCTTCCCGGCCATGACATCAAACCAAGTGTGGAACCGAGGGAAATAAATAGTGACCGCAGCTGCGTAATGACAGACTTGCTATGGATGAAAAAGGCTGCTGGCATAACCAGCAGCCTAAAAAATCTATTAGCCAATTTTCCGTTACTCGATTTTGTTAGTGCGCCGCCAGATATTCATCTGCTGGGCAGCCTTAATCAGATCATCGCGGAAATTAGGATGGGCAACACTGATAATCAGCTCAGCGCGTTCCCAAGTCGGGCGAGTTTTGAGCCTGACTGCTCCATACTCGGTAACGATATAATCTACCATCTGCCGGGGAATGGTGACAATTGAGGCCGGGTCAAAGCTAGGTACGATACGAGAAACAAGTTCACCCTGACTATTGGTTATAGCTGAGGTCAGACAGATAAAGCTTTTACCTTCTTTTGACCACTGGGAACCCAGGACAAAGTCCCACATACCGCCATTGCCCGAAATTTGTTTGGGGCCGAAGCTCTCAGCATTAACCTGGGTAAACAGGTCTACTTGTACCGCATTATTAATTGATACGAATTTATCCAGTCGACTGATGACCCGGGGATCATTGGTATAATCAACCGGATAAGAGGCAACCGCAGGATTATTATTCATGAAATCATACATACGATGGCTGCCAATAGCAAAGGTGAATACCGTACGATAGCGATCAATCTGTTTGCTCATATTATTCATACGGCCTGATTCCATCATATCAACATAAGCATCGACAAACATCTCAGTATGTCCACCGAGATTTTTAAGATCCGACGCCGCAATCGCTTTGCCGACCGCATTAGGCATACCACCAATACCGAGCTGGATACAGGAACCATCATGAATGAAGTTCATCATGTGCTCAGCAATCATCTTATCCTTTTCCGAGGGTTCTGCCCCTGGAAGATTAGGTAAGATTTGACTTGCTGGTGCTTCAACGATATAGTCAACTTTCGAGATATGGATTGCTTCTTCGGCTCCTCCGAGGCAGACTGGCATATTAGGGTTAACTTCGACAATGACATACTCAGCCATTTCCATTTTAGCCATCGTCTCCGAATTTTGGGGGCCGAGGTTAAAGAAGCCCTGATTATCCATGGAACATACCTGGGAGATACAAACTGCCCGGTGATGGGCAACCTTTTCCCGATAATAACTAGGTGCCATATGGTATAGCACCGGAGAATAATAGCAAAGTCCATAGGACTGAAGAATACGGGAGACTTTACTAAACTGCCAGTCGTGGTAGGTGATATTAGGTGCACATTTGGCGACCTCTGGTACTGGAGGAACGGTAACGGCGCAGAATACCTGGACATCCTCTAGCTCATTCTTGCGGGCGGCTAAGGCAGCGTCGCAGAGTACAGGCTTACCATTAAAGTAACCATAATCAACCTTATCCCTGGGTTTAATACACTTAACCGCCACCTCGGCAGATACCAATTTGCGTTGGTATTCTTCTTGGTACCCCATTTTAAACTCCTCCTCCTTAATGACTTAACCCCTGTTTATTTGTGCTCTATCTCTCTAGCTATCTGGCATACATATTCTTACTTATATTTCCAAAGTCCTGCAGGTTTGACAAAAAAATTAATAAAATAATAAATAAAGGAATTAATGTTGAATATATCTGATACAATTGGTAAAATTCTTTCAGCTAAAATCGCAAATATTGTTACAAATTGTTTCATTAACAAACACTTGATCCGGCGATATAAGGCAAATTTCCCTGAATAAAGGCCTTGTTATGTCACAATTTACCTAGATGTTTATGAATTATGGAAGTAAGTATAGGTAACCGATTTGGTAAAAAAATTGGTAATTTAACATGGGAAATGATCCAGGATTACAATCATGGACGGGTAAAAATTGGGATGGCTCAAAAATATTGAGG
>JBLNAS010000341.1:0-5520 GCA_050259475.1 Methylocystaceae bacterium | reverse complement strand
TCCACTCCCCCGCAAGAGGTGTAGCAGAATCGTCTCTACCTGATCATCCCGGTGGTGAGCAGTAGCTATTTTACCCGCCCCAAACTGCGCCGCTGCCTCTCGAAGCCAACGATGCCGGACTTCCCTAGCCCCTGACTCTATCCCTAGACCCTGTTCCCGACAGTACATACCGACATCCGTAGTCTGAGCATAGAGCGGTAGCTTAAACTGCCGACAATACATCTCTACCAGTTCCGCTTCCTGCCACGAGGAAGGCCTCAGGCCATGATCGAGGTGAGCTACCGCTAACTCGATATTTAGTTCTGCTGCCAAGGTGACAAAAATAGCTACCAAAGCCATAGAATCGGCTCCCCCGGACACTGCGAGTAGAACTCGACTTCCGGACTCGATCATCCCCTCGGCTTTTATATAGGTAAGCACTTTCTGTTCCAAACGATCGCGCCGCAACTAGCATTCCCCCGTGAAAATTACCTCTAGTCTCAAGTGACCATAGTCATCCTACCGCCTCCAGCCCTCAAATGCAAAAATTCCCACCGGGAAAGCATATTAAGCTTTCCCCCGTGGGACGAAACTTCTATAGTATGTATGTCGAGAGCACAGCATTGAGTACAGACCAAAATTTGTCGAGAATATATTCTATGGTTCTTATCCCGGACCATCGAACCGGTATATAGTCACCAAGCTGGCTCTCCAATTTCCCCTTCGCGGCCAGGCACCTATGATACCCGGCCGCGACGTCACCAAGTAGGCTCCCTTCGGTCGATCCAGGCGTGGAGCAAAGGGTATTATAAGGTGCCTCCGGCCGCGTAACGCAAGCAACCTTAGTGGGGTTCCCCCGATTGCCCGCTATTGATAATTAAGCTCCACCCGGCTGCAGAGTACCGTCATGTCATCACGCACCTGTCCTCTTACCCGTTCCAGAGCTTTGCGCATTACCAGATCAGCTAGCTTCTGTGGATCCTCCTCATCGATAACCGAGAGAAAAGCTGGTAACCAGTTTGAACTCGGCGTACCCGTCTCTAAAACCCCATCACTAACCATAACCAATATATCCCCCGCCTGTAACAACAAAGTCTGCCGGGTCAGCTCAATATCCTCAAACACCCCGGCCGGCAAAGCTGGTGAACTAATCAAATTAACTGCAGCCCCCCGTTTTAAAAAGGTAGGTGCAGCACAGACCTTTATCAGATCGGCTTGGGCATTCTCCAATTTGATCAAAACCAAATCTAAAGTAACAAACCGTTCACCACGAGTACGCAGGTGTAAAACAGAATTCACCGAGTTAATCGCGCGTTCATCCTGAAAACCACTCGATAAAAGCTCTTCTAACATCCGCACCGCTAACCGAGAATCACGGGCTGCTTGCCGTCCACTCCCCATACCATCAGCGATTAGCACCATTTCCTCGCCACTTTTTAGCGTAGCAACCGTAAATGAATCACCGCAGATAGTGCCTCTCGCCGTCTGAGCCACACCCGTCTCCACACGGTAAGTAAAAAAGGGAGCCAAAGTAAACTGGCAGCTTCCCCGGGCGGGGCGGGGACATACCCGATCAGTCACTTCATAGCTTCTCCCCATCAAACTACCGATAGCAGGAGCTATCTCATCTTGGCAGCGATTACCGGTACTACAGGCCTGCCCCATCACATGCAGGTAACAATGCCCGCCCATAATAATAGGCACTGCGTCCTTAACCGGCAGAAAATGCTGCCGGCAACCCAGCAGTAACTTTTCTCGCATATCATCATCAATTTCCGCTGGTACCTTTAGGCCGTGGGCCAAGCCCTGCATAACCTCAGAAACTCCCTTTAACTGCGAGGCTACCATCCCTCTTGATTCCTCCACCACCCTTTCCCAACGGTGATTGAGCTTAAGATTATTCACCAAACAGGTAACGGTGGTCACTAATTCTCGCGGTTTAACACAACGCTGCTTGAGATTATCATCAACCTCATTAAAAGGAACTTCGCCGTTCTCTCCAACCTGGCTGATTAAAGCCATTAAATCACGATAAGTACGGTAGAATTCTTTGTCCCAACAACTATTATGCAGTGAACAAGCCGCACAAAAACCGGCAGCTGTTTGTTCAAAAATTTGTTTAACCTCTTCCTCACCATTCAACTGTTCGCTAACCTCTGGAGCAAAGGTAGCTGACATTTCGTCAAATACCCGCGCTAATCTTGATAACCTTTCACCTGCTACCTGCTGCATATATTGTTTAATTTCAGTGCTGCTAGATTCTCGGGCAATCCCGCCCAGGGAAGCTACCACTGGCGTCGGACGTATGCTGGCGGGCAACAAGAAAAATATTACCCCGGCTAAGGCTGTTTCCCATAAAGCAGTGTAGTTGTACTGGGTGCTGGGAATAAAAAAGGTGAAAAGTAAATTGCCGGCCAAAAAACCAGCAAATACTCCCAATCGACCGAAGTAGCGAAATAATCCAGCCAGTAGCCCGGTTAAGGCATAGGCAGCCAGCGTTTGCGGAAACATAGTAGTGGCTATAGCGGGTATAGCTCCAGTAAATACCCCTACCACGGTAGCTCCTGCCGCCCCCCATACTAAAGCACTAGCCAAGATGGTAAAACGACTAAGCACGCCGACCAAGGTCACCCCATAGAAATCAATATCTAACATACCCATCAACAAACCGACTACTAATATAGCCAAAGCCGTCATTTCTTCATAGCTATATTCTTGGATACTCTTCTTTTGCTGCCAAGTTTCGCGAGCAATCATGAAAACAAAGGTTAATACTCCGGCCATCAATGCCTCAAAGCTATAAACCATTACGCGGTAAAAAGTAGGATTAGACAAGGCTACCAGACTACTCTTACCAACGAAAACCAGTAAGGTAACTAGCAAGGGTTTTAAAATCCACGAATTACTTTTAACGGGCATTATATGTGGTAAGAGAAAAATAATCAAAGCTACCGTTACCAGATTGCCCACCAGTAACCACCCGGTGGTAACACTTGCAAACCCAATCAGACAGCCAATCATGCAACCTACCTTTTGATACCGCTGCTCGGGCAGCCAAGCCGCAGCAAACGCAAAAGCGAAAGGCATGACCTCCCCCAGGATGAAGCCCCGGCTTAGAGCCAGACAAGCAACCCATAGGATTAGGGTTTCGATGGTTAACAAGGTTTTAGCTACCTGCATTATTCCGATCAGTTGTTGAATGTTAAGGTTAAAATGCGGCCAGCTAAACCTGGTTTTATGAGGCTTTTGCCGCACGCGCCGCTGCTTACGCTCTCTCTCCAGTCGCTCATAAGGATATATTTCAAGCTCCTCTAGCTGTAAACCCACCCAACTCCCCTCCTTAGTTAATTCCAATTATTGGGTTTTATGGTGTTAACAGGATTATACTCCCTGCCAAGGAAATATTTTGTTAGATTTACAACTATCTTCACCTGGGTTTGTGACAAATAATTATTATTTATTGGGGCCTTTGACCTTTGTCGCCTTATCTCATGGTTTAGGCTGCTAGTTTTATAAGTGAAACTTACCGTTTGAAACCTCGCTTTATTACCACTATTTGAGCATTGCTAACATCCAGTCTACCCCCTAAACTAATAAGCAGATGACATCCACAATTGGCTGTTATTTAATTTAGTAATTCATTTTAAGAAGAGGCCCGAAGAATCGATTAACGCACTTTTATAGCTGCAATCCTAGCTTATATGTAGTAAAGTACACTGTTATCCGTAGCAATGCTTTTATTAAGCCTCATCTTGAAAAAGGCCTGTCTTTTGGACAGGCCTTTTATTATGCTATTTTCTTTTCACCTAGTTAAACAATGGCCACTGCCCTTATTGGTGAGCCATCTCCATTACGTATCTTTAGCGGAAAGCACACAAATTTAAAATCACGGTCGATAAGTTGGTCAATTCCTCTTAAGTTTTCAATTGCTACTTTATGACCCTGGAGAAATATCAAATGGTTGTTAAGCTTGGTAGCGTCTATGGGGTCAATAGATATCACATCGACCCCAATACCCTTGATATTCATTTTAACTAACGTGGTTATGGCTTCCTCGGAGAAAGAAGGATAGGGACTGAAATAGTGCTCGGTACCCCATTTCTTATCCCAGCCGGTATAAAACAGTATAAAATCCTTGCCCCGGACAGCCTTGCCCATCCGTTCCATAAGGTCATTGTCGATAGCTGATCCGATGCTTAAATGCCTGCAGTCCACCACCACCCCTGATCCATAAAATTGTTCCACCGGCATGCGATCAGTACTTAATCCCTGCGGATAAACATGAGCTGGACAATCCAGGTGGGTCCCGACATGACTTAACATACGCAGGCGAGTTTGCTGATAGCCAAACTGTTCGTGGGTTATTGGAGTTTCGAAAACCGGCGACTCAGTGCCCGGATAAATAGGCATACCTTCTTCCAGGGTCTGGGTTAGATCTATAATCACTTAGCCAAACTCCTTTGCCTTAAACTACTAAACTATTGTTTGTCGGCCGGTTAACACCTATACCCATTTAGCTGGTGAATTAAACTGCTTTAACACCAAAAAGGACCCCGTTCACCAAAAGTGAACGAGGCCCTTTTAACAGCTTTGATCCTAGAGGAATGATTTATGTTTGGCATGGTAATGGGTATGCAGCAACTCATGGGATTTATGTCCCAGCGGTTCATGCAGGAAATCCTCGTAAATTTTCGTAACTTCTGGATTTTCATGAGATTTCCGGATCGGCAATCCCGCATCCTCAGCATAAATCGCATCAATACGAATTGCCCGTTTGGCATTGCTCTTGGTCAAGGGCTGACCACCACCGCCAATACAGCCACCGGGGCAGGCCATAATTTCGATAAAGTGATAAGGGGACTGACCTGAACGCACTTCATCCATCAATTGGCGAGCATTGCCGAGACCATGGGCAATCGCCACTTTAACCACTGTACCATCCAGGTCTACTTCCGCTACCTTGACCCCTTCCATACCCCGGAGACCAACAAAGTCGACATTTTCCAAGGTCTTCTTCGTTACGACTTCATATACCGTACGTAGAGCTGCTTCCATAACTCCGCCGGTGGCGCCGAAGATAACTGCGGCACCGGTGTACTGACCCATCCAAGAATCAAAGTCAGAACCTGGAAGCTTAGCCGGGTCAACCCCCATCATGTTAAAGAGCCGACCCAATTCCCGAGTGGTGAGTACCAGATCGACATCACGGAAACCACTGGCATTCATTTCGGGACGTGAAGCTTCAAACTTCTTCGCGGTACAAGGCATGATGGACACCGAGTAAATCTTGGCCGGATTAATACCCATCTTGTCAGCCCAATAGGTTTTGGACAACGAGCCAAACATCTGTTGGGGTGACTTACAGGTAGATAGGTTGTCTAAGAGATCGGGATAGAAAGTTTCACAGAAGTTAATCCAGCCCGGTGAACAGGAGGTAAACATCGGCAGGGTACCGCCGGTGCCTAAACGTTTTAATAATTCATTACCTTCCTCAATGATAGTGAGGTCAGCGGTAAAGTTAGTATGCAGTACATAATCAAA
>JBLNAS010000340.1:0-3238 GCA_050259475.1 Methylocystaceae bacterium | reverse complement strand
AGAGGCTTTAGTTCGTTCTGGTGCGGTTGATGTTGTGGTAATTGATTCGGTAGCCGCATTAGTTCCGCGGGCTGAACTAGAAGGCGATATGGGTGATGCCCATGTCGGATTACAAGCTCGTTTGATGTCCCAGGCAATGCGCAAGTTGACTGGCCAGATCAGTAAATCTCGTTCCTGTGTTATTTTCATTAATCAAATCCGGGAAAAAGTGGGGGTAATTTATGGTAGCCCTGAAACCACACCTGGTGGGCGGGCCCTGAAGTTCTATGCCTCAGTACGCCTGGAAGTAAAAAGAACCGAAGCAATTAAACAAGGCACTGAATTAATTGGTAACCGCACCAAGGTAAGAGTGGTAAAGAATAAAGTAGCCCCGCCATTTAAATCAGCTGAATTCGATATTATGTATGGCCAGGGAATATCCCGCGAGGGTGACTTACTTGATTTAGGAGCAACCCTAGAGGTATTCCAAAAGAGTGGTGCCTGGTATTCATACAAAGGCGAACGTATGGGGCAGGGACGCGAAAACGCGAAAGATTTTCTCCGTGCTAACCCCCAGATTTCACAGGAAGCTAGAGAGATAATTATGGCCAAGGTTGTGGAAACACCGTTGCCAATAGATATGCCTGAACAATAGTCCTCACTTTGATGCCTTGACACAACATTTTTTTAACCATAGAATTTATCTAAAGCATTACATGGCTGAAGAAGGACTTTCAAAATCATGGTCTCCGGTCTATTACCGGATTCAGGTCTTGACGAAAACCGAGTTCTTACTCGGTTTCTTTTATGTCAGGATGGTTTACCCTGATAAAAATATTAGGAGACAAGGAGGTGATATAGATTTATCTTGTAACTATAGTCATAGGAGTAATAGCTCTCGTAGCTGGTAGTGTCGCGGGTTATATCATGCGCCGAACCCTGGCTGAAAGGCAAATTGGCAGTGCGGAGCAGGAAGCTAAACGCATTGTTGATGAAGCAGGTCATGATGCCGAAACCAGGAAAAAAGAAGTGGTGGTGGAAGGTAGAGAAGAAATCCACCGAGCCCGTCAGGAATCAGAAAGAGAAATACGTGACCGCCGCCGCGAGTTGGATCGCATAGAGAGACGTATTTTGCAAAAAGAAGAAGCCCTTGATCGCAAGATGGATAACATTGAGCACAAGGAAGCAGCACTAGGTGATAAAGAAAAAGATATTGAGAAAACTCAACAAGATCTGCAGCTGATTCTTACGCAACAATTAAAAGAACTGGAACGGCTTTCCGGGCTAACATCCGAAGATGCCAAGCACTTATTACTACAAAATGTCGAGCAGGAAATTCGCCAGGAGATGGCTAGTTTAATTAGAGAGATTGAGAACGAAGCCAAAGAAGAGGGCGATAAGAGAGCTCGAAATATTGTTACGCTGGCTATTCAGAAGTGTTCGGCAGAAGTTGCAGCAGAGACTACTGTGTCCGTAGTATCACTACCTAGTGATGAGATGAAGGGTAGAATTATTGGGCGCGAGGGACGTAATATCAGAACATTCGAGGCTCTGACTGGAGTGGATCTGATTATCGATGACACCCCAGAAGCCGTTATTCTGTCTTCATTTGACCCTATTCGCCGTGAAATTGCCCGAGTGGCCTTGGAGAAACTTATTTCCGATGGGCGTATTCATCCAGCTCGGATTGAGGAAATGGTAGATAAGGCTCAGAAGGAAATGGACACCCATATTCGTGAAGTTGGTGAACAAGCCGCTTTTGATGTTGGGGTTCATGGGTTGCATCTTGAAGTCATTAAGTTATTAGGCCGCCTTAATTATCGAACTAGTTATGGACAGAATGTCCTGAAACATTCGGTTGAGGTTGCACATTTAGCCGCTGTAATGGCAGCTGAATTAGGTGTAGATGTAATGCTGGCTAAGCGGGCAGGTCTGTTACATGATCTCGGCAAGTCTGTGGATCATGAAGTGGTCGGGCCGCATGTAGAACTTGGGGTTGAACTCTGTAAAAAGTATCGTGAGTCTAAGGATGTCCTTCATGCCATTGAAGCCCATCATGGTGATGTAGAGCCCAAGACGGTAGAAGCAATGCTCGTACAAGCGGCAGATGCTATTTCTGCTTCTCGCCCGGGTGCACGCCGTGAAACTTTGGAGACTTATATTAAAAGACTTGAAAAGCTCGAAAATCTCACCGACGGTTTTGCTGGGGTGGATAAATCATTTGCCATTCAAGCTGGACGTGAAATCAGAGTAATGGTCAAACCGGAAGAAATCGATGATTTAGCTTCCATTAACTTGAGCCGGGAAATAGCCAAGAAGATCGAAAGTGAACTTGACTATCCGGGGCAGATAAAAGTGGTGGTTATGCGGGAGACCCGCGCCGTCGAGTTCGCTAAATAGAATTTATTAAAACTGGTTAAACGGGGCCTCTTTACTGGTAAAGAGGCCTTTGTTTAATTTTTTAGCCGATAGTTGCTTATCGCCAAGGAGGAATCTAAGTATGAGTACCAAAATACTTTTCATCGGCGACATTGTGGGACGACCGGGACGTGAAGCTTGTAAAAGGTGGCTTCCTGGCTTAATAAATCAATTTAGTCCCGATCTAGTGATTGCTAATGGTGAAAACGCTGCATCGGGCAAGGGTATAACGCAAGAGGTGGCAGATGAATTATGGGCGGTTGGCATCGATGTTTTAACTATGGGCAATCACGTTTGGGATAACCGTGATATATTCAATTTTATTGATAAAGAGCACCGACTGGTAAGACCAGCCAACTACCCAGAACCATGTCCAGGAATTGGGGCACGGGTATTTACCGCTAACAACGGTTATCGCGTTGGAATTATTAGTCTGGCCGGGCGGGTATTTATGCCAGCAATTGACTGTCCATTTAAAGCAGCAGATGCCCTAATCGATCAGTTACAGGGGAAATGTGAAACTATATTCATTGATTTTCACGCTGAAGCCACCTCAGAAAAGATAGCTCTGGGGTATTATGTTGATGGTAGAGTAGGGGCCATGGTCGGTACCCATACTCATGTCCAAACTGCTGATGAACGAATATTGACAGATGGTACGGGTTATATAACTGACGTCGGTATGACCGGACCTTTGGATGGGGTTATTGGGGTAACTCGGGAGCAGGTAATTGAAAAGTTTATCACCGGTAGACCGGCACGGTTTGAAGTTATGCGCAAAGGCAGAACTCAATTTAATGCTGTTATTCTCGAGCTGGATGAACAAACGGGGCTTTGCCGT
>JBLNAS010000339.1:0-4545 GCA_050259475.1 Methylocystaceae bacterium | reverse complement strand
CTGCCACTTAAGGGATAGGTGGGCTTTTCGCCCTGCCCAGTTAATGCCAAATAATGCCTAAGCATCTGGTATAAAGTACAATTACCTTCATTGGCCAGATGATACACCCCACAGGCTCGGGCTAGAAGTAATTCCTTCAATGCCTGGCTAAAATCTCGCCCATAGGTAGGGCTGATAAGCTGGTCGGCTACTACTTTCACTGGCAGATCACTGCCCAATAGGTTTTCCATACCAGTAAAGAATCCCATATTACCTCGCCCGTATAGCCAGGAAGACCTAATGATAAGCGAATCCGGTCGGGAATTCATCACTAACCGCTCCGCCCAAAATTTAGTCTGGCCCAAGATATTTACCGGATTAGGCAAATCCTCCTCGGTATACGGAACATTCTGATCACCAGCAAATACATGCACGGTACTGGGATAAACCAGCTTAGCCCCCACTCGGGTAGCAGCCTTGATTGCATTACGGGTACCAACCACATGGGAACGATAAGACCAGCCCGGGTCACTCTGACAATGATCAAGATTGTGGTCACCCGCGGTATGAATAATAGTCTGTGGCCGATAGCGGTCAACCAATTGATAACACATTAAGCGGCTGGTAATATCTAAGGCTTCAGGCGGCATGACCATCACTTCAAAGCTGTCGCTTAAGACACTATGTAATTCATCCGCCAACCAGCCCGCACCGGTAATCATAATCCTCGACTTAAGCGGCATGCAAAAATCCTCTCCCCAATTACCTTAAACCTACCGCCAGGCACAACAAATCTTCTTTATCTTATTCAGGTGCCAATACGGGTTGCTACATTAATCTATTGTCAATAAAGTCACTGTTTGGCAACTTTGACAGATGTCAGGAAATTTTTCACCGCGCTAGCAATTCGTCCGGCAGCCTGACCATCACCAAAAGGGTTAACTGCGTGTGCCATCTGATGATAAGCCGCCTGGTCATTCAGCAACTCGCGAACCTGACCCTGGATACAGCGCCGATCAGTACCAACTAATTTAACCGTCCCCGCCGCTAAAGCCTCGGGGCGCTCCGTAGTTTCCCGCAATACTAAAACCGGCTTGCCGAGTGATGGTGCTTCCTCTTGAATACCACCAGAATCAGTCAATATTAAATAACTGCGGTTCATTAGATTAGCAAAGGGTTCATAATCCAGGGGTTCAATTAGATGTATCCGCTCCCGGCCACCCAGTTCATCTCCAGCCATCTGACTTACTACTGGGTTTTTATGTACCGGGAAAATGACCTCAATATCTTGATACTCCTCAGTCAACTCCCTGATCGCGGTAAAGGTTTCCCGCATGGGCTCACCCCAGTTTTCTCGGCGGTGAGTGGTTAGCAGAATCAATCGCTTGCTCCAATCAATACCCGGTAAAGTTGACTCTAAATTATACTCGCCTACGGTTTGCAAAAGGGCATCAATTACCGTGTTACCAGTCACCCAAATCTTCTCTTCACCGATACCCTCGGCTATCAGATTGGCTTTAGCCTGCTTAGTGGGAGCAAAATGCATATCAGTAAGGCGACCGGTGAGTGACCGGTTCATTTCCTCTGGAAAAGGAGCAAATTTATTAAAGGTACGTAACCCAGCTTCTACATGCCCCACCGGCACCTGCTGGTAAAAGGCGGCTAAGGCTCCAGCAAAGGTAGTGGTCGTATCACCATGTACCAGTACCAAATCTGGCTTAGCATGGGCAATAACGTCTTTGAGCCCATTTAACGCCAAGGTGGTTATACCATACAAATCCTGGCGTTCTTTCATGATATCCAGGTCGTAGTCGGGTTTGATTTTGAACAAATGCAGTACTTGATCCAGCATTTCACGGTGCTGAGCCGTAACTGCTACCAGGCACTCTACTCCCAGAGTGCTTCCTAGGGCTTTTACCACTGGTGCCATTTTGATTGCTTCCGGACGGGTGCCGAAAACGGTTAGTACTCTGGCCACTTAACGGCTCCTTTCCACCTCCGGCTTTTTAAGGATTTCCCCGCCGGTTATTTTGACTGAAAACCAGGCAATAAAGTTCAGTCCAAGTCTTGGTAATAAAGAGAGGCTTAATCATCAGTTTGTCTAACGGTATTACTTTAACCCATTTAGCGGGCAAAAAAAAGCGTCCCCTGCTTAAAGGGGACGCCGTTGTTTAATCTAGCGGGAGGCTATTCTTATTTCTGCATCCGCAGTATCATAGATAAATAGTTCTACTGTCTCAGTCAATACATCAGCATAACTGTAAGAAATGCGACGCTCTACTTTGCGTTCACGCACTTTAATTACAAATATGTTGGGGTATGTAGACTCCAACACGCCCTCTTTTTCTATAATTCTATTTCTCCCTTTATTAGCTTTTAGGCGTACGCGACTGCCTACAAAAACATCAAGATCTTTTTTAATTTCGGATATAGCTCTGGGAGAGATCAAGCTAATCACCCTCTTATCTTATTCTTTAAAAATTTCCAACTACTTAATTATACTTTAACCCAGGCTACCTGTCAATAAAAGCATAATAGTATACAAAAAGCCTTTTCATCTTGTCAAGCACCCTAAATATTATTTTGTATCCAACTCTGGTCATATTTTATAGGTAGAGGATTATTTTGTATAACGATCTGCCACATTACTGGCTCCACAGGCATAGGGTTTAATACAAGCTACAAAGCCACTACCCAATACCAGTCCGGTAACTTCGCGTACCAATTCACGGGTATCGCCCTGATAACCTACATCCATATGAATCTGTACTGCTAAATCAAAAATACCCTGGACACTTAAAGCCTCCCGTAATTGGTCAGCTAGTTCCAAGGAAAAGGCGGTCTCCATATATATACGCTGCCGCAGATTTCCCTGACGGCGTTCATTTTGTCGGACATAATAATAGCGACCACCTTTGCCTTGCCGGTGAATTATAACCGCGGTGACAAAGCAGGTATGCTGCAAGGTAGTCTGCGAATCAGTACCGACGATTAAATGGTAGATCTGGTCGGGTTCAGCATGAACATATTCAATGATGTCAGCCACCATTTGCTCCAATGTTATCCTTCCCCGGCTGGGGCTAATAAAGTTCACCTGTAGGTCGCGCCCCCTTAATACTAATCAAAATATGGTGCCAGTCTAGCCCAATCTAAGAGCCCAAGTTGCTCCGGTCGAAGCGTGCCGTCGATTCCCGCTAAACTAAGGCGAGCACGGACGTCTTCTTTTGACAGACTAAAACCCGCTGCTAATGTATTAGCCAACATCTTGCGTCGTTGGTTAAACCCAGCCTTTACCAAGCGTCTAAAGGCTCTAACTTCCCCTACCTCAACTCTCTCCGCAACTGGTATTGGCTCCAATTTTATCACCGTGGAATCAACTTCCGGTTTTGGGTAAAAGCAGTCATGCCCTACCTGGCAAACTGTACTAAAACGCGCATAATAATTGGCCATCACGGTCAGAATTCCATAATCTGAATTACCTGGAGCCGCCATTAATCGCTGCGCCACCTCGCGCTGCATCATCAAGACTGCTTGTTGCAATGTTGGGCATTGTTCCAGTAAAACAAACAAGATGGGACTAGTAATGTAGTACGGCAGATTAGCGCAAACTTTATATGGCTTAATCTCGCCGGTTTCAAACAATATCAGCTCTTCCAGGTCTGTCTTAAGGATGTCAGCCCCCACTTTCGTTATATTCGGGTAGGGGGCAAAAACTTTCTTATGCACAGCATCAAAACGGTGATCAATTTCAATAGTTATTACCTTTTTGGCCCGGGTTGCTAGCTCGATGGTTAGTGCTCCCAGACCAGTGCCGATTTCTATTACTGTATCATCGGGTTGTATTTCTGCGCCTTCAATAATTTCATTTAGTATATTGGGGTCAACTAAAAAATTCTGTCCCCACTGTTTTTTTGCCTTTAGGTCAAAATCTTTTAATAACTGCCTAGTCCAGCCAAAGGTTCCCGGATTGTGCAAGATGGTATTCTCCCCCACATCATTATGTTTCCCTTATTATAGCATGGCTGTTTTTCCCTCGGGTTCGGATATAAAACTAACCCGGAGGTAGACGACACCTCCGGGTTAGTTGGGTGCTTATTTCATGGTGGGCGCAATTCTCTTGGCCAATTCACTAATCTCTTTAGCAAAACTAGACACCGGCTTACCCTTGATCACCCCGCTCGCAATATCCTTCAATCGGGTAATTAAGTCAGGATCAGTAGTCACTAAAACCTTATTAACCTTGGTATCATTGCTTTTTATCCGGTCAGCAACTTGCTTTTTGACTTTCTCACTAGCACTGCCCTTGATATCTGCATTTAACTCGATGCCTACCATTACCGTATAAGTGTTGCCGGTAGCGTTTTTGTTCACCACTACCGTGGAGCCTTTGACCCCTGAAACCTGGTTAGCCAGATTGGAGAAACGATCAGCCATTACTCGTTCCATATTCGGTTGGGGAGTAGTTGTTGTGTTTGGTGACCGTGTCCCATTGGGGGCAATTTTGTTACCAGGAGTCATCGGTTTTGGAGCTTGCCTACCACAGCCCAGCAAGGAAGCACTGAGAGC
>JBLNAS010000338.1:0-4557 GCA_050259475.1 Methylocystaceae bacterium | reverse complement strand
TTATTATTATCGGTACTCCAGAACAAAGGCTTTGTTTAGAAAAGGCGTTGAACGCGGGTTAGTTCGATGGGTAGCGTAGGCTTTAACGAAAAGAGTTAAAAGTAAAATTCTATCGGCAAGTAGAGGAGAAATAGTGGCG
Source organism: Methylocystaceae bacterium (assembly GCA_050259475.1). Classification (GTDB taxonomy): domain Bacteria; phylum Bacillota; class Syntrophomonadia; order Syntrophomonadales; family JBLNAA01; genus JBLNAA01. Next base: position 4,418 of record JBLNAS010000338.1, on the reverse strand, counting down.
GCAAGAACGGTATTGATAGTTGAAGATGAGGATGATCTCCGGTACCTGCTGGTGGGCTATTTTACCCGAGAAGGCTTTGCGGTAGTAGAGGCGGACAATGGTCAGACAGCAATTGATCAATTTGCTGCTAACAAGGTGGATTTAATTATTTTGGATGTAATGCTTCCTGAGATAGATGGCTGGTCAGTATGTCGGCTTCTGCGACAGTCATCCGATGTGCCGATTATTATGCTTACAGCGCGTTCGGAGGAATATGATCGCCTACTGGGTTTTGATCTCGGGGTTGATGAGTATGTGACTAAGCCATTTAGTCCTCGAGTACTGGTTGCACAAGCCCGCGCTTTGATGAAGCGGATAGAAGGTACCATCGGGCGACCAGATGGGGTGGTGCAAGTGCATGGCATCAAAATTGATAATGTTTCACATCGGGTGGAGATTGATGGAATGCGGATTAACCTGTCGCCCAAAGAGTATGATTTACTGATTTATCTGATGACTAATCGGGGGCGGGTATTAAGTCGGGAACAACTACTGGACAAGATTTGGGGTTATAACTATGAAGGTGGCCTGCGTACAGTTGATACCCATATTAAGCGTCTACGGGTCAAATTGGCTAGTTGTGGAAAGTTAATATGTACGGTACGAGGCTTCGGCTATCGGTTGGAAGATTAATTATAGTAGGGGGAGAAGAATAAAGCTTGATAACTAACCACCTTACCAAGCGACTACTGAAACGTAACACTTGGAGCAATCATTATCGCATTATAATAGGTATGGGCACGATTATGCTGCTCATCCTCCTCCTTTGTTATTTGGTAAGATACCTGGGGCTAGCATCAGAGAACCTGTCTTATTATCGGATAACTCGCCTCTCCTTGATTAGTCTAATAGTTGTTATACTAGCTCTGGTCTACATTCGACAGTGGGGACGACACTTCTTCACTAAATGGGTGGTAATAACCACTTGCTTTTTCCTCGTCGTGATGGGAAACATAACTGCCTCCCAGGCTCCCGAAAGCCATGTGCTTTTTTACCTACTTATATTGCTATCCATGTTTTACATGGATTATTTATTAGTCCTCTATTGTACGGTGATAAGCATTGCTGCCGATTTAACCCTTTGTTGGTTTTATCCTAGTTTGAAGCTTCCTGGCTCCTTCGGAGGGGCAGTGGTGATGCGCTACTTTACCTATGTATGGGCTGGTATTCTTGCTACCTGGGGAACCGTAGTTGCCCGTAAATTAATCCAGCGGATAGCTGAGCTAATTTCAGAGAAAATGTCCTTGCAGGAGGATATCAGGCGCAAACAGAAACGTGAGAAGTTGCGTAGTGATTTTGTAGCCGGGGTATCCCATGAAATAAGAACTCCGGTCAGTCTGATTAAAGGGTATGCCGAGGCCTTGCGTGATGATGTGGAGCGCCCGGAGGAAAAACAGCACTATTTGGAGGTGCTGATTAATGAATCAGACAAAATCGATCGTCTGGTAGCTGATATGCTGGTCTTGACCCGTATGGAATCAGGGACTTTCGCTTTAGATTGGCAGGAATTTGATTTAGATGAATTAATAACTGATGTGGTTCGTAAGGTTTCAGAGCTAAGTAGAGATAAAATCATAAAGCTTGAGTATCAGGTACCAGAGAATACTTGGGTGTGGGGCGATCCCTTTCGTATTGAGCAGGTGATGCAGAATATGTTAAGTAATGCCTGGAGGCATACGCAATCAGGAGGATTGGTACATATAAAGGTTGTACCCGGTGATGATATAATTCAAATTGAAATTTCTAATCAAGGTGAGAAAATACCCCCCGACCAACTCGGGCGGGTATGGGATGCCTTTTACCGACTGGATAAATCACGGAGCCGCAAATCTGGTGGTAATGGCTTGGGGTTAGCGATTGTTCGTACGATTTTAGCCTTGCACAAGAGTCAGTACGGGGTAGAAAATACTGAAGATGGCGTCAAGTTTTTCTTTACTCTGGAACCGGCACTAGAATAAAAACCTGCTTTTAAAGCTAATGACTTACGCCCAGTATTATAAGGAAATCTAAGCCACGGATGCTCTAGTTTTGGGGAATAATCCCCTGACTGGATGTCCGTGGTTAATTTTATTGTTTCAGAAGCCAGCCTTGTCACACAGTTGTCACATTTTTGTCTTATTGTTAATGTATTATCCCGATAAATTTAGGATTATTTAACCAATAAGTTTTTTGGGGGGATCAGTTTTTACTTCTAATTGGCCTATCTCCAGCGAGCCAATAGAGAATTACTTATAACCACCAAAGCCATGTATTAGAGCATAAGGAGGGATTGGGTTGAGTTCAAAGTACCAGTATAATGACGAGGCGGTAAACAACCTGCGTATCGAAGACACCAGTATACTTGACCGACTTATAGATCACGATTCGGCGCGGGAAGCCCATCTGAAAAAAAGGCATGATAAGTTTGATAAGCGGTTAAGCCTTCAAGATGCGATTGCTCGCTATGTCAACGATGGTGACATCGTGGCCGAAACCGGTTTTGGCTATGTTCGTACTCCACTGCAGGCTTACTACGAGATTATCCGTCAGGGGAAGCGTAATCTACAGTGGATAGGCTCTCCAGTTACCAATCAGTCTTATATGCACACTACTTTTGCTACCCCAGACCAACCAGGTTATGTTCATACTTCCTATGTTGGCTGTGAGATGCGGGGAACTGACCGGGGTTGGGATCGGCAGATCAAGGATGGTTCCATCCGAATTCTTTCAGACTGGTCACATGGCACCATGGGGCAGGGCTTTAAGGCTGCCCAATTTGGGATGCCCTTTGTCGCCAGTAAACAAATGCTGGCCTCTGATATGATTAAATACAATCCTTATGTCAAAGTGATTGATGATCCCTGGTATAAGGAGCAGGATCCGGTAGTTATGATCCCGGCCTTACATCCTGATGTAACTATCGTTCACTGCCAACAGGCAGATATGAATGGTAACGGCAAAATTATGGGTCCTCCAGTCAATGATATTGCTCTGGCTTATGCTAGCCGCCATGTTATCCTCACCTGTGAAGAAGTGGTTCCGGAGTTAGAAATGCGGTTTAATACCAAGGACAATGTTATTCCTTTCATGCTAGTTGATGCTGTGGTTGAGCTGCCCTGGGGCTGTTTGCCTGGTTCTTGCCCGGGTTATTACTACTGGTCACGTGAGTGGTGGGAATACGGGGTGCGGGTGGGTAATAATATGGACAAACATGGTGGAAGAACCGCAGATTATTACCGCTACTGGATCAATGACACCAAAGATAATTATGACTTTGTCGATAAGCTGAATGCTAGCTTTGGCGGGGTAAAATATATTGATTCTCTACGACGCCTACAGCGCGGTGAAGAATACCTGGCCGAAGATAAGGGGCTAGATTTTGATTACCCGCAGGTTATACCCATTTGGGAATAGGGAAGGAGGAGAGAATTTAAATGACAACTATAGCACCGGCAAATCCATTTGAACAATTAGCTTATAATATAGCAACCCAAATTGAAGATGGCATGGTGGTCTATGTGGGTACTGGTTTACCTATGGTGGGGGCTATCCTGGCCGCCAAAACCCACGCTCCCCATATTACTATGGTTTACGAGAGTGGTGGCCAAGATCCATGGCCCGGCCCCATGCCATGGTCAGTAGGCGGAGCCGCTACTTTCCGCCGCGCCCCGATGAGTTTGGAAATGCCTGCATCGTTTGGTATGTCGGCTATCGGCTATGTCGATATCGCTTTTCAAGGGGCGGCTCAGGTTGATATGTATGGTAACCTTAATACCCACTTTATCGGTGGTGATTACTTTACATATAAGTCACGCCTTACCGGGAGTGGTGGTGGAAATGACTTAAGTTCCACGGCAGAACATGTTATTTTGGTAGGTCTGCAGGCTCCTGATAAATTTACTGCCAAAATCGATTTTATGACCAGTCCGGGTCATATAACTGGTGGTGACAGCCGCCGTAAAGCTGGGCTGCGGGGTAAAGGGCCTCAATGTGTGGTGACTCAATTGGGGATCATGGATTTTGAACCGACGAGTAAACGGATGCGGGTAAAAGCCATAAATCTCGGGTTAACTGCCGAAATATGCCAACAATGCACCGGTTTTGAGTTGCTAGTGGCCGAAAATGTTGATATCATTCCCGCTCCCAATGCTGATGTGCTGGAGATTTTGCGGCAGGATGTTGATCCTCGTGCTATCTTTACCGCATTTCCTCCTCGTATCAAATAAGTTAACCCATACTATCCACCAATAAACCTTATACTAAACCAAAACCCGAAGATGCTTCCGCTTCCCCAGGCGGGAGCTTCTTCATATTTAAGGTAGGAATCTGTTATAGTAGGTTCAAATAGCAAAGAGGGGTGCATAAATGGATTGTACCTTGATAGTTAATCCAGTTGCTGG
>JBLNAS010000337.1:0-2566 GCA_050259475.1 Methylocystaceae bacterium | reverse complement strand
AGCTCATTGGGATATATATCAGCTACTGATTGAGCTTTTTGGTCAGCAAGATACTTTACTAACTCTTGAGGTGACGAAGCGGTTATGTTTTCATCCACATCTGCAGGAATCGCCGTAAATTCCAATCCTATTTGCTGAAGCAGTTGGGAACGGCGAGGAGACGCAGATGCAAGAATAATTGCCAACTGTGAATTCACCCCTTAATGTATTGCTATAAACGGCGGTAGAAAAGCAATCCTGCCAATAAACCCAAGACGGTAAAGAGGTTTAGCTTAAACTGGAAGGCAAAAGATAGTTTCACCACCGCCAGGTTAATTGATACCGCTGGAATTCCGATCATCGCTCCTGCACCCCAGCGGTTTAATAAGGGGATATATACTATGAGCAATTCTCCGAGATAAGCAAAAATAATCGCTCCTAAAAGCATTAACATTAACAAGCTTGCCCAATTATAGCGACTGTTCATTAATAATCACCTCAATTTATACATAAATTATTGTAACCCAGTACCAGAAGGAAGAACACCATAAAAAAACCGGGTACTTAGCCCGGTTTCAAGTATGACTGCGTTATTTCCCCGGTTATAGGAGTAAAACATCTAGCTAGTCTTTATCGTCATTACCCACGATTAGCCAGGTTAAAGCTTAGTACTTCCAGGTTGACTGTTAAGTCAACATTACGAAGAATAACATTGTTAGGCACCTTGATTATGCGCGGGGCAAAATTAAGAACAGCCTTAACACCAGCCAAAACCAGCTTATCAGTTACTTCCTGGGCAGCATTACCCGGTACTGCGATAATACCGATCCTGACATTTTGTTCCTTGACAATAGTCTCTAGACGCTCCAATGGTTCCACTACCAGGTGGTCAATTTGCTTACCAATCAAGGTGGTGCTATTATCTAGCAACCCCACAACATTAAAGCCTCTTTCTTCAAAACCACGGTAGCCAGCTAGAGCTGAACCCAGTTTACCAGCTCCGACCATTACAACATTCCACCGTCCATTGAGCCCCAATATCCGCATAATATGATTGTACAATTCCTGTACGTTATAACCTACACCACGGGTACCAAAATCACCAAAATAGGCCAAATCCTTCCGAACCTGAGCTGAACTAACTCCGACACCACGTGCTATCTCACCAGAAGAGACGGTAATTATCCCTTCATTCATTTGTTGGGATAAATGCCGAGAATATATTGACAGCCGCATGACAGTAGCTTCCGGTATCTTGAATGCCTTCACCTCAACAACCTCATTTCAATTTTGTAGTTTTCTCTAGAAATCCCAGTATAACTACTTGTACCAAAGATTGTACCACACATGTGAACAAAAGCATAAGCTTTTACTTAGACTTTATTTTCATGTCATTCCTATAAAAACCATATTATTGTCGATGTTTTCGTTCTATTTAGCCAATAAAAAACGACCCCATTAGGGCCGTTATTATTAAAAAATAATAACCTTTTAATAAAAGAGCATAACCACTTTAAAAACTAGGTAGGCCACAATAGCTGTACATGGAATAGTTACAATCCAGGCGGTTAACATTTGTTGAGCTATCCCCCAGCGGACAGCTCTGAAGCGTTTTACTGCCCCTACCCCCATAATCGAGCTGGATACCACGTGCGTAGTGCTTACGGGAAAGCCGAGTAATGACGAGGTATATATAACCATAGATGATCCTAAATCGGCAGCAAATCCATTTATGGGTTCAATTCGGAATATCTTATTACCCATGGTGCGAATGATCTTCCAGCCTCCGGCCATGGTTCCCAGAGCCATACTTAGTGCACAGGCCAGAATAACCCAGAGTGGAACTTCAAATCCATTAAGGTATCCAGCACTAATTAAAGCCATTGTTATAATACCCATAGATTTCTGAGCATCATTGGAGCCATGAGAAAATGCCATCATCGAGGCGGATAGAATCTGCAATCGCCGGAATGTGTTATTAATCCGTACAGCATACATATCCCGACAGAGCCAAAAAAGAATGGACATGATTACCGATCCTACAAAAAACGCAATTAGTGGTGTTCCTACTAAGGAAACAACAATCTTAACAAAGCCTTCCCATTTAATACCTGCTGATCCGATAGCAGCTATCGTAGCACCCGTCAGCCCACCTATTAAAGCATGCGAAGAACTGGAGGGGATTCCGAAATACCAGGTAAATAGATTCCATGTAATCGATGATATCAATGCTGCAATCAGTACTGGTGCGGTAATCGCATTAGGCTCCACTATTCCTTTGCCAATGGTATGTGCAACTGCGGTTCCTGATAATGCCCCGACAAAGTTAAGCACAGCCGCCAGAGAAATAGCTACTCGGGGCGACAGTGCCTTGGTAGAGATAGAAGTAGCGATAGCATTAGCGGTATCATGAAAACCATTAACGTAATCAAACGCTAACGCCAAGAAAACCACAATCACTAAAGCCATTAAACTAAACATATTTTACGGCAACCCCTTTGAGAACATAGCTGGCATCCTGGCAGTAGTCCAATGTGGTTTCCAGGTGTTCCAAGATCTCTTTCCACTTAATGATTTGAATAGGATC
>JBLNAS010000336.1:0-4158 GCA_050259475.1 Methylocystaceae bacterium | reverse complement strand
TTGGTAGCCGATAAGTTGTTGCCGGAGGAGTCTTCTACCTTGGAGGTTATATATACTGTGTAGGTAGTGTCAGGTAATAGTTCGTCAATTGGTGCCAGGGTTACTTCGCGATCAGAGCTATTGTAGCTGATATCGCACTTAATATTACTGCTGGAACCCGACTTGCGCAGGTAGATATTCGAGGTTTTCATAGTAGAGCTATTCATACTATCGGAAAACTCGATTTTAATCCGGGTATCCAGGGCGACATTGTTCTCATTCTGATACGGGTCACGGCTCTCAATTCTTGATGATTCATAATCACCAGTGGTAAAGCTCCAACTGGCTGAATTAATGCGATCACCATCATAGTCCTCAATTCGGCTGCTGACATAGACGGTATACTCAGTATCTAAACGCAAGCTGTCATCCGGCGTCAGGGTTACCGTTCGATCATCCTCATCATAAGTAACACTAGCGTCGATATCTGAGGAGGAGTCATCACGGCGTAAATAAACCGTGTCTTCGTCAATAGTGTCTTCATCCATGCGAGTGGAGAAACGAAAGGTAATCGACTGATCGGTCGGGACATTCCGTTCATTGGCGGTCGGGTCCTTGGCAAAAATTAGTGAACTGCCATCTCGATCCTCGGTAGTAAAATACCAACTGGTATCAGTAAAACTGATATTACCTAAATCTTTGACCCCGCTGGTAACGAAGACCCGGTAGCGGGTATCGTATTCCAGTGGCTTACTGGGCTTCAATGTTACCCGGTATCCCGAATTTTCATAAAGTACAGAAGATGATATCTTGCTGGAGCCATCATAGCGTTGTACGTATACGGTGCTGCTGCTGACTGAATTGGCCATAACCATTTGGTTAAAGTTAAAAGTTATAGCGTTATCTATCGGGAATTCATCACTACCAGAGCTGGGATATTGATTGTATATGTTTAAGGCTTCGCTAGTAAACGACCAGGTATCAGCAGGCAGATAATTACCATTGGTGTCCTTAATCTTACTGGCCAGAATACTGACAGTATAAACCGTGGTACCCAGCAGGCTTGATGAAGGGGTTAGGGTGATTACCGAGGTGGTACCACCATAATTGTTCACATAGACGCTGCAGGGCACGGTGTTGTTAGCGGCATCCTTTAGCGTGATATTACTTGAGGTTACCGTGCTGCTGTCCAGGGTTTTACTGACATTGACGGTGATGCTGGTGTTGAGGGCAACATAGGTAGCACCACTGGTTGGGTATCTAGAGGTAATCGCTGGCGGGGAAGTTGTATCAGCAATGGTAGTGAAAGCAAGAGTATAGGCAGCTAGAGGATTACCGGCCAAATCAGTAATATTGTTAAGGGTTAACGTGTAAGAGGTATTGTTAACCAAGCTACTACTTGGGTCAATAGTTATGGTATTGTTGTTAGCTGAAATTACTGCCGGAATCGAAGTTCCTGATCCATTTCGCAAAGTGAAAGCCGTATTGGTATCGGTCGGTAATTTGATATTTTCGCTACAGGAAACCACGATATTATCAGCAATTGCCACACTACTGGCTCCCGCAACCGGGGTGGTAGTTGAGACTGTCGGAGAAGTGGTATCAACTGAGGGGATAACTAGGTCAAACGTGATTTCACTTTGTGTAAGAATGTTAGTAGTAGTATGATCGAATTTGTCTAGGATAAGGGATCCGGTTTGATTACCTGATGGTAGTGGAATACTGAAAGAAATACTAGGGCCTGTTACACTGGTTCTAAATTCTGAAGACCCAAGTGCCAAATCAAGCCAATAATCACAATTTGCATCTGGGCTTCCAGATAGGCTAACTAAAACATTAACTTGCGAAGCATTAGTTAGAGGCAAAGTAATCGGAGATGTGGCGAGAGCTGCAGCGGAATAGCTGGTTCCATTAAAGGATACGGAGTTTGTAGTGTAATCTGCTCGGGCAACCAAACAAGGTATGCCGATAAAAAATAGGGTTAACAAACTAAGTAGCCATAGGCGATGTATTTTCATGTGCCAGCACCTCTTTGTATTTTTATCAATTATTAAGGTATCAGTTAAATTATTCTTATTATATTTTATCGTTAGTTTTGGTCGTGGTCGACAGTGGTTTCTCCTGATCGGAGAGGGAAGAAAAGATTACTTTTACTTCACCACCAGCCGCTAATGGGCTACCGGGAGCCGGGCTTTGTTCACTAGCTAAGCCGGAACCCTGGGGACGAATAATGTAACCATTGGTCTTTAAAACGGCGGCGGCTTCGCGCATCGACTTACCACGGACATCAGGTACCAAGCTAGCCGTGGTAGCTCCTGAATTACCAGTAAGCATAATTTCAATTATCGATCCCGGTTTTACGCGGTCATAGGCTGAGGGATGCTGATCCCAGACCCGAGTGCCCTTGCCGATAAGTTTGACTTGGAGACCATATTTATTAGCTTTTTGTGCAGCTTCTTGGGGCTTAAGGCCAACCAGATCAGGCACATAAGCTACTGGTACTGGCTTTTTGGTACTAGGAGTAGCTACTTGCCCTTGTTTTATTACCCCAAGGTACGGAAGGCTATACTCAAAAATTGCTTTAACGGAGGGAGCTGCAGTGGTAGCCCCAAAGCGAAAGGCTCCCTGGGGGTTATCCAGTGTTACTAGTGCCACCAATTGAGGAGCATTAACTGGTGCTAAAGCAATAAATGAGGTAACAAATGAGTTTTCCAAGTAACCACCATTGGGGGATATCTTTTGCGCAGTACCAGTTTTCCCCCCCACCCGGTAACCTGCAATATAAGCTCTTTCCCCGGTACCTTCGTTAACCACGTTTTCCAGAATAAGGCGCAGTTGCCGTGAAGTCTCCTGTGAAACCACTTCGCGCACCGTCTCGGGTTCTATCCGTTTGATTAGTTTACCTTCACTATTCCGGATTTCTTTAAGCAAATGCGGTTTCATCATCCTGCCACCATTAGCGATAGCCGCCATGGCCGTTACTAATTGAATAGGGGTGGTGGCATTAGCTTGACCGAAGGCCATGGTCGCTAAATCAATTTGGCGGGCTGATTTTTCCGGTACCAAGATTCCGGAAGCCTCCCCGGGCAAGTCAATTCCAGTTTTCTGACCCAGACCAAAAGCCCTTACATAACGATAATAGCGCTCAAGACCGAGCTTTAGGCCGACTTGTACGAACCCGACATTGGATGACTTCTCCATTAAACCCTGGAAAGTCAGGGTGCCAAAAGATTCATTGTGGGCTTCGTGAATGGTTCGATCTTGTACTTTAATGGTACTGGGACAGTAGAAGTAGTCACTGGGGCGAACCACTCCTTCTTCCAGAGCAGCCGCCGCGGTAATTATTTTACCGGTCGAACCCGGCTCTAAAGCATTATTGATCGCTAAATTTCGGCGGTTGATATTAGGATAGTCACGAAAATGGTTGGGGTCATAATTAGGGCGGTTAGCCAGAGCTAATATTTCTCCAGTTCTTGGATCCATAACGATAATAGATACCGACTCTGGGGAACGTTCTTGCCATATCTTATCCAATTCCTGTTCCACAACATGCTGGATATTGGAATCAAGCGTAAGTACTAAATTCATACCATCTTGTGATGGCACTGAATAATGAGCCGTTTCTGGTATGGGGTTACCCTTGCGGTCGGTTTCTGCGACTAGCAGTCCGGGAGTACCGGTGAGTAAATCATTGTAATGGTAGTCAATGCCTTCCAGGCCAACATTATCAACCCCGGTAATGCCCACGACATGGCAGGCAATCTCCTTTTCTGGATAAAAGCGACGGCTTTCCTTAACGGTATATACGCCAGGAAGCTCCAAAGCTTTCAATTGCTCATATTCCTTACTATTAGGCATTAAAGCTTGTCGTTTAATCCAAGTAAAGGAATTATTGCCGCTAAGTTTTTTATAAACTTCTTTCGCATCTAATCCAAGAATGTTAGCTAGGGCTTGAGCGGTCTCTTTTTGATTGCCCGATTGCTTTATCTTAAGGGGGCTAACAAATACTGATTCGGTATCTATCGAAATTGCCAGTTCTTGATGATTACGATCGTAGATGGCACCCCGCTTGGCTTCAACAGTGATCGAGTGAGTGCGATTTTCTAAAGCCTGGCTAGCTAATGAAGCACTGCGAATTGTCTGCAGGTAAATCATCCGCCCCGTCAGGAGTAACAAACC
>JBLNAS010000335.1:0-4216 GCA_050259475.1 Methylocystaceae bacterium | reverse complement strand
AAGACTTTTGGTTCTGATCGGGTGCTATTCGGTTCAGATTGGCCCTGGGGTAGCCGTGAACCTCATATTAAAATAGTTGAGATCGCCTGCCGTGGAGATCAAGGTTTGTGTCAGCGTCTATTAGGTGAAAACGCCCGTGAGCTTTTGGGTCTTTAATATTATAAAAGCTTTGAAACTATAGATAAGCCAGAGTAAGCGATTAGCCCTCTGGCTTATCTGTGTTTGGAAATAATCATCATGAACATTAGAACAGAGTAAATTTCAATGCCATAAAACGCATTAGATTATGAATAGATGGTAAGTGCACGGTGATCATAAGGAAAGAGTATCGCCGGAAACGGGGGATAGGATAGTCACCTTAGTTTTCAGAAAGTTTGGGTGGGTATGTGGCAGGAGAGTGAAAACACCCGTGAAAACAGGAAGAACGACTATTGTGCTATTTATGTTGATGCTGGGGATCTTTATGGGGGCAATAGACAGCGGTATTGTATCTCCAGCGCGGGAAATCATCCAGAATAGTTTTGGCGTTAGTGCTAAAACTGGTATCTGGATGATCACCATCTATACCCTTTTTTATGCTATATCTATGCCAATTGTTAGTAAACTAGCTGATCGTAATGGGCATAAGAGAATATTTATAATCGGTGTTGCCTTGTTTGGGCTTGGTTCATGGCTCTGTGGCATGAGCAATTTCTACGGCAATTTTGCTTGGCTATTGGTAGCCCGAGTTATCCAGGCCATCGGCGCCGGAGGAATTATCCCGATTGCTACTACCTATATTGGGCTAAGCTTTCCCGAAGAAAAGAGAGGAACTGCCCTGGGCATGGTAGGTGCAGTTTTCGGAGTTGCAACTATAATTGGGCCGAGCTTGGGAAGCACCATACTTGGTGTGGCTGGCACCAACCACTGGGGCTGGATATTTTTCATCAACGTACCGATAAGTTTAATCATTATTCTGCTTAGTAGATATATGCAAAATATTCAACTTGAAAAAAAGCTAGCCATGGATTTAGTAGGTGCTCTAACCATTGCTGCGGTTATTGCTAGCTTACTATATGGGCTTACTAATTTAGATTTTTTCCACCTGGGCAGTAGTCTAAAAGATAGCAATGTTTATCCTTATTTACTGGCATTTATCCTGCTTATACCAATACTCATTGCGGTTGAAAGGCGAGCAGTTGATCCGGTTTTGCATTTAAAATATTTTCAAGACCGTAAAATGATTTTGGTTTTTATTATCGCCTTTACTACTGGGGCGGGGATGATGGGAACTGTATTTATACCTCAGTTTGCAGAAAACTTATTGAAGATTAAGGCGGGTACCGGGGGCTATTTAATTACCCTATTAGCAGTTTTCTCCGGCGTATCAGCTCCCCTTAGCGGTCGCCTGCTCGACAAGAAAGGGGCACCACTGGTATTGGAGGTGGGTTTTGCTTGTGTTGTGGCTGGCAGTTTAGTGTTGGGATATTTGGCTACCAGCACGCTTAGCTTTATTAGTGTCATGGCTGGGCTTGCTCTGGTGGGATTTGGGATAGGCTTTACCATGGGTGCACCTCTGAATTATCTGGTGTTACAAAGTGTTCCCGAGAATGAAGGTACTACTGCGATGGCTACCATGTCCCTGGTTAGATCGATCGGTACTACGATTTCTCCCGGGATCATGATTGGCTTTATTGCTCAAGCCGCCCAGAATTTGCAGCCCCGCTTAATGGAGCTAGTACAACAGAGCATGAAAACTTCAGTTCCCGGGATGAGTATACCGGTCAATGTAGGCAATCAGAGAGATGTAGCCCGGGTATTCTCCAGCCTTAAAAGCGCAGATGTAACTACCATCGTTGATCGCTTGAAATACAGTATGCAGCAGTTGGTGCCGGATCAAATGGCTCCCATGATCATGCAGAGCATTGAAAATATGCGCTTAAAAATTGAGAAGGTATTTCAAAGCACATTGAACCAGGGCTACACCCATATGTTTACTGCGGCTGCGATTATTGCCGGGCTAGGGTTTGTCTTTACATTATTATTAGGCAGATCAATGCGAACTAGATCATGAACATTCAAAGATCTACTTAATTCGTATGAATGGCTGTCCCGAAGTTGGGCAGCCTTATAATTTTCAGGAATATCGGTTAATGCATTTGTGTTATGGGCTTAACTCGGCCAATAATTAGAGCAAGTATTGCAACGAGAAGCCCGGAAAGATGAACATAAAACCGATGCCCCATCCTGGCCCGATTCCAATGATTTGTCACACCGTTTGGCTCAGTGCCCAACCTGAATAAAACAGAGGGCTAAATAGGTAATCTTGGTTTAGGGTTACTGCTAGCTTGGTACTAGTTTATAGCCGGGGAGCTAATTTTTTACTTTGCGGGCTTTGGTAAGAAAGTCAGCGGTTATCCGCATATTGGAAGTGTGAGAACCTTTAACTAGAACCGTTCCACCGGATTTAATAATTTTGGCCAAGTGTTCGTGTAGGTCTTTCCGCGAGGTGAAATGCAGTACTTTATTGGGGTCAAAGCCGTTAGCTACCGACTCGCTTCCGATGAGGGCTGATTTAGTCCCTAGAGTACAGAGAAATTGAATATTCTTGTCAGCGAGGTATTTTCCAATTTCCTTGTGCTTTTTATTGGTTACCGACCCTAGCTCTAACATATCGCCCAATACCACAATCCTTGGTGCTTCTCCTACATTGATCAACACTTCTATTGCTGATTTCAAGGCTTGGGGATTGGAACTATAGGAATCGTCGATAACGGTGATGCCGTTGCGTCCAGGTTTGAAGTGTAATCGTCTTCGCGGTCGGTTAAAGGTGCGCAATCCATTGGCAATTTCTTGGGGGGTAAAACCTAATTCACAGGCGACTGCGATGGCATATAGGGCATTATACACATTGTGCCCTCCAAAGGCTGGTATGAAAAAGGAGTGGTCTTTATGGCCCAATTTAACCATAAAGCTCATTCCTTGCGGGCTATAGTGAATGTGCTTAGCCATTACCTGCGCCGGCCGAATTATGCCTATTCGAATAACCTTGCCAGTAAAACCTGACAGTTTAAGTAATTTACTATTTTCATCATCGGCATTTATAAACAGTAATGCACCGGGCTTCATATTCTCGATTAGCTCAGACTTGGCTTGGGCAAGCATTCTAATGCTACCCCCAAAATGACCAATGTGGGCCGAACCCACGTTAGTAATCACACCCATATTAGGTTGTATAATACGGCAATGCTGACGGATAGCCCCTTTTCTGGTCATGCCATATTCGAGGACGGCTGCCTGGTGCAGCGAGGTAATCTGCTTAGCATATTTTCGGGTGTAGCTAGTGATGTTGTGATTGAGTGATGATTTAAAGATATTCCAGCGGGTATGCAGGATGGCGGCAATCATTTCCTTGGTGGTTGTTTTCCCGGCACTACCGGTTATCGCTATTACTGGGATATCTAGAATTAACAATATAATTACCCCTATAAACTCAGGTTTACCTTACTATATGTACTGATGTTATTTTGGGAACTGTTAGATTTGAGAGACAGTTGGCAGGTCCGTACTGAAGGAGTACTTGTATTGCGACTTTTTAACATCTTTAGTTCATAGTGAAGATCTATCATACATTACGTACACCATAAAAAATGGCGGTAATTATAGTGAGGTGGTTATTAGCCGACGCCTAAAATATGAGCGGGAGCCATGTCTTAGATTGGAATAGCAACTGGTCAACAACCAAGTGATCAGATCATTTGGCCATTATTTAGGGGACGGTCTTAATTTTGGCCAATGGGTTGGGCGAGTGAGTCGCGATGGCAGCTTTGTACTGGCATCGCCCTTCGCCACGTTGATCTGGGATTGGGTGACAAAGATACTTTTGGTTAGGTCGGCTCCTCTTAGGTCAGTATCTCGGAAATCAGCTCCAATGAGATCGGCTCCATTCAAGTCAGTACCTCTGAGGTCAGCAGCAATAAGGTAGGCTCCTCTTAAGTTCGCGCCTCTGAGGTTGGCCTTTGTGAGGTCAGCCCCCATAAGGTCAGCTCCTCGGTCAAGGTTCTTCTGACCTGCTAAATATGCATTCGGTTCGCGTCGAGCTTCGGCTCGTACGAGTTCACTGGTCTGCAGGAGTAGAACATTAACCGCTGCTCGGTGGGCTGCTACATCCAATTGCATTAAAGCTTCTGGACTGAGGTGGGTGAGCTGTTCCGTCTGGTCGAGCGTGGAACTAAGC
>JBLNAS010000334.1:0-4679 GCA_050259475.1 Methylocystaceae bacterium | reverse complement strand
TATCCGCGTAGCAGCATAAGGGAGATATTTCTGCCCCCCCCAACCGGGATTAACACTCATAATCAAGACCAAATCAACTGCTGGTAAAATCCAGCGTACAGTTTCTAATGGTGTAGCTGGATTTAAAGCCACCCCGACCTTTTTTCCTAATTCCCTAATCTGAGCCACCAGCCGATCAAGATGATTGCTAGCTTCGGCATGAACGGTTATTAAATCAGCTCCCGCATCAGCAAATGCTGCGACATACTGTTCAGGGTGACTGATCATCAAATGGACATCAAAGAATAATTGACTCAAAGGCCGTAAGGCTTTGATCACCGGCGGCCCAATCGTTATATTAGGAACAAAATGCCCATCCATAACATCTATATGTACCCAGTCGGCACCAGCCGCTTCAACTCTGGTCAATTCTTCACCGAGACGAGCAAAGTCGGCTGCCAACAGCGATGGTGCAATCAACATCTTAATATCTCCTCTCCCGCTCCTGGAGTTCTTTCATCAACTGCAGATAGTGCTCATAGCGACTGAGAGCAATATGACCTTCACTCAACGCTTCTTTAACTGCGCAAACCGGTTCCTGGTCATGGCGACAATCTTTAAAGCGACATTGTTCACGGTGAGCGGCAATCTCTGGAAAGCCAACCAGCAGACCTTCACGGTCGATACCTTCGGGTAGATCAAGCACGGAAAATCCAGGTGTATCCGCCACCCAACCACCACCAGGCACCGGAAACAACTCGGTATGGCGGGTAGTATGGCGACCACGCCCAATTTTTTTACTTACTTCTCCGGTTTTTAGAGTTAGACCCGGGCACACTTGGTTAAGCAGACTGGATTTACCCACCCCTGATTGCCCAGCGAGTACGGAAATGCGGGATTGCATGGCAGCAATTAAGTCATCTAGACCTTCCCCATCACGGGTACTGGTCTTAATCACTTGGTAGCCACACGCCTGATAAATCTTTGGTAAGTCACCAGCATCGGGCACTGGGTCAAGATCAGCCTTATTCAGAATCAGTATGGGTTTAAGTCCTTGAAAAGTTATCAGCACCAGCAAACGGTCTAATAACCATAACGATGGGGGCGGATTATTTTGCGCCACTACCACTATAACGGTATTTATATTAGCTACCGGAGGGCGCGCTAACTCACTAACCCGCGGAAGCACGGTTTCTACAACTCCCTGGCCATTGCCCAAGTCCGTAATCTCTACTCGGTCGCCGCTGAGGACTGATTCTTTCTTTAAACGACCGCGTGAGCGGCATTCCAAGATTTCCTCCCCAACCGCAACGTAATAGAAACCGCTATAGTGTTTTATTACCAGTCCTTCCCCACTCTGCTTCATGTTGCCCCCAGATTAGATTTCATATTTCTTAACCGGCTGCGAATTCAGGTAAACTGTGACTTCACCTTGTCCATAATAGCTGACCACCACCTGAATTGTTTCGTTGGCTCGATTAAGTCCACTATAAATATCACGTTCCCCTTTGGCATCTTTCAATACCATTCTCACTTGGTAGTAATCCTGATCCGGGGGTAACGTATAATTGATGGTCGTACGTTCTGGCTCCGGCCCTGGCCCCTTACTTACCGTCAGATTAACCTGGGTACCCTGTTCGATTTCGGTACCAGCTTTCGGTTCTTGCATGGTTACTTGACCAGTAAAATACTTGGTACTATCTTCTTTACTAATTTCGCCTAAAACTAACCCCGCAGCTTCCAGTGTACCTTTGGCCTCGGAAAGGTACATTCCTACCACCTCAGGCACCTGGGAACCGGCTGGTTTTTTACCCTTGCTTACCACCAGGTTAACTTTACTTCCTGATTTAACCTCTTTGCCCCCACTCGGTTCTTGTTCCAGAACCGTATTGGCGGTTTCCTCTTCATCATAAGTTCGTTCGACGTCGCCCACTTCGAGGCCAGCATCCTCTAGGAGGGAAGTCGCCACCCCTAAATCCTTACCGATCAAGCGTGGTACTTCTGCCATCTCCCCGCCTTTACTAACCACAACTTCGACTTCCCGTCCGGTCTTAACCGTTTCTCCACTTTGCGGTTCCTGCGAAATTATCCGCCCAGCATCATACTTGTCGGAAGTTACCTGTTTTAACACCCGCATCTTTAGATCTTTTTCGGTCAGGGTAGTAAAAGCATCTTTTTGGGTCATCCCGGTTACATCAGGAACTTTGACTTCTTTGCCAAAGATGAGGTCACGGTTAGTAGTCAGCATACCTAAAGCTAAACCTAGCAAGGCCACTACCACCCAGATAATATTAGTTTTATTGAAGATTTTCCGTTTATCCTTCTTTGCTGCTGTCATAGGTATAGTTTGATCATCCGCTTGGTTTTTATTGCGTGGTGTCATCGGCAAATCACTATATCTAATTAAGGCTTCTTTCATCTCATTGGCGGAATGATATCTCACAGCAGGGTCTTTGGCCACCGCTCGCAATATAATCCGCTCCAAACCGCTAGGTATCTCTGGTCTAATTGTCCGTGGGGGCACCGGGTCTTCATGAACGTGCTTAAGGGCTACGGTAATTGGACTATCGCCGTCAAAAATAGGTCTGCCGGTTAACATTTCATAGAGTACACAACCCAGGGAATAGATATCGGTTTCCGGCCCCACTACCTCACCTTTGGCCTGTTCCGGGGAAATATAATAAACCGAGCCCATAACATTACTGCCATAAGTAATCGTCGAGGTATTGACTACGCGAGCTATACCAAAGTCGGCAATCTTAACTTTGCCATCCCTGGTAACTAGAATATTGTGGGGTTTAATGTCCCGATGAATGAGTCCTCGGCTGTGGGCATGTTCCAAGCCATCACAGACCATGACGGCAATATTCACTGCTTGTTGAGGTGACAGAAATCCTTGCTCAGCAATCGCATCCCTTAGAGTGTGTCCTTCGATATATTCCATGACAATATAATGAATGCCATCATCTTCACCAACATCAAAGATATTAACCAGATTCGGATGGGACAAACGGGCAGCTGCCATCGCCTCACTCTTGAAACGGCTAACCAGCGACGGGTCAGCCGCTAGCTCATCCTTCAATATCTTGACCGCTACCATGCGATCAAGTGTTTGGCAGCGAGCCCGGTAGACGGTAGCCATACCTCCAGAGCCTATTTTATCTATTAGCTCATATCGGTTTGCCAACAAATATCTATCCATGCGCGCGAACCTCCTGCTTATCGTCCAGAGCTACAGCCACCACAGTAATATTATCTCCCCCGCCCCGGTCTAAGGACAGATTAACCAGTTGGTTTAAGATCAGTTCCAGATCGGTAGGTTGACAAAAGTAAGCCCTAATCTCCTCATCACTAACCAATTTCGTTAAACCATCACTAGCCAACAGTAAGACATCGCCTGGCAATAAATTCATTTCTAATAGATCAACGTTAACCATCGGCTCCACCCCCAGCGCCCGGGTCAAGATATGACTGAACTGTTGGCAAGCCGGGTCAGTGGCAGTTATAATACCTTCGGTTATCATCTTATTAGCCAAGGTATGGTCATTAGTTAGCTTCATAATACCTTCATCACGAAGCAAAAACAGGGGAGAATCCCCGACATGAGCAGCATATAAATGACTAGATCTGATTAAGGCCACCGTAATTGTGGTGCCCATTTCACTCAATTCGGCTTCCTGCTGTGCTCTTTTCCAGACCGCTTCATTAGCTCGGGCTAAGGCTTCTGCTAAACGTGGCATTAAATTAACGTCGCTATTGCTATCACTGTCAGCAAAAGCTGCCTCCAGGGTTTCAACCGCAATTTGAGCCGCTAATTCTCCTCCTTGATAGCCACCCATGCCATCACAAACTACAAAAAGACCCCGGGTAGGGTCACTCAGGAACCGATCTTGATTATCTTGCCGGACTTTACCCGTATCAGTTATTGAACATGTACGCATTTAACTACCCTCATTAGCTACGTTTTGCCGCTATCCGGGCTTGCTGGCGGTCATCTAGAGCTTTGAGTTGACCACAAGCAGCCTCAATATCCGATCCGTGTTCTTGCCTTACTATGGCATTAACCCCACTATCTTGCAACCGGGCAGCAAACTGCTGCACGGCATCTGGGGTAGGGCTTTCATATTCCAAATCCAAAACCGGATTATAGGGAATCAGGTTAACGTTGACCAATCGATGGCGACATAACCGTACCAGGTTAGTAATATCTCGATCCTGATCGTTGATTCCCCGTATAAGTATATACTCAAAAGTAACTCTACGCCCAGTTTTATCAGTATAGTAATCCACGGCTACCATCAAATCCTGCAAGCTATGGCGTCGATTAATCGGCATTAGACTGCTTCTAGTGGTATCATCCGCCGCATGGAGCGAAACCGCCAGAGTTATTTGCAATCCTTCATTAGCCAGTTCCCGTATTTTATTAGGAATACCCGCGGGGGACAGGGTAATGTGCCGTTGGCCGATATTAATACCATAAAAATCATTGATCACCCGGATCGACTCAACCACTGCGTCATAATTAGCTAAAGGTTCACCCATACCCATAAAGACAACATTAGTTATCGCACGTCCATCTTCCTGGTTTTTAATTTTCTTTTTTATTTCTCTTTCTCCTACCAGAATCTGGCCTAAAATCTCTGGTAAATATAAATTGCGTTGATAACCACTTTGTCCGGTGGCACAAAAGACACACCCTA
>JBLNAS010000333.1:0-4187 GCA_050259475.1 Methylocystaceae bacterium | reverse complement strand
ACAAACGCCTTTGCTTGCAACAGTGTTGGTTATTAAGTTTATAATCAGTATAATATACCTTACCATTGCCGCTGACAACTGATTATCGTCTAATATACTGGATTCTTTCCATGGTTAAAATAAGCATAAAGAGGGAGGCAAGTCTATGGGGCAGGTATTTGAAGTAATGCTAGACTACTTCGATAGCTCAGACTGGAAATATACCGCGATTAGTGATGAAACCATCCGCGTTGATTTTTCGGGCGATCATGGCAACTATACTTGTTTTGCCAAAGAACTAAATCCCCGCGAAGGCTGCCTTTTCTACTGTACCTGTCCGGTCAAAGTACCAGAGCACCAGCGCCCGGAAGCCGCCAAGTATTTTACCCTGGCCAACTATGGCTTGATCGTTGGCAATTTTGAAATGGACTGGTCGGACGGTGAGGTACGCTTCAAAACCAGCCTTTACTCCAATGGCCAGGAATTCACCAGTGACCTCCTGGAACCCCTAGTATGGAATAACATTGTTATCATGGATAAATATTTCCCCGGCCTAATGGCTCTGCTCTATGGTAATTTAAGTGCCGAAGCAGCTGTCTCAATGGTAGAAGCCGAAACCCAGGGCGAACCGTCATAAAAGGATAAAGGTTATAGATTTATGGTGGAGCAAATGCACGAAGAATTAGATTATCCTACATTTAAGTATGGCAACCAAGAAATTGAATACCTAAAAAGCCGGGATAAAAAACTTGGTGCTGCTATTGAACAAATAGGCATGATTAACCGTCGAATTATCCCGGACCCTTTTACCGCCCTGGTTACTAGTGTCATTAGTCAACAAATTTCAAGTAAGGCAGCAGAAACAGTAAATAAGAAATTCATCGCTTTGATCTCGAACATCACCCCTGAGAACATAGATATGACCCCATTATCTTCAATTCAACAATGTGGTATGTCACAAAGAAAAGCAGAATATATCAAAGGAATTGCTACTGCTGCTATCTTGGGACAAGTCGACTTTAAAGCTCTTCCTACTCTGCCCGATGACGAGATAGTTCACCACCTGACCTCACTTCGCGGGGTTGGGCTTTGGACGGCTGAAATGCTACTCATATTTTCCCTTTGCCGTCCTGATGTAGTAAGTTATAAAGACTTGGCAATTGTTCGGGGAATGATGAACCTATATGGCTTAAAAGAACTATCACCACAACAGTTCGCTCGGTACCGTAAACGTTATTCACCTTATGGCTCCGTGGCATCACTTTATCTGTGGGCATTATCGGTGATGTAGGATTGCTGGTTAAGTTCTTAGAAATAAGGGACGCAAAAGGACTTACCTGTTGCTTTCCTCTGCTAAGGACGATCAGGAAGCTCGCAATTGTTATGCTTTACACGGCATTCAGGCACTATTTACTTGAGCCTTGATAGTGACATCAAGGCTGTGAACTAAAATAAATAAGCGAAAGGACAACGAAATCGCTATCCTTTCGCAGTACAAACTATCTTATCTAACCTAGAAATAGAACAGCAGCAAATAGATCATCGATATTACAATTGATACCAACATCAATGGCATGGCTACCTTCATATAGCCAGCAAAGGAAATTGGATGTCCATGACGCCCAGCCAAACCGGAGACGATAACGTTAGCTGATGCACCGATCAAAGTACCATTACCACCTAAACAGGCACCTAGGCTGAGTGCCCACCACAGATTATCAACCGGCATCCCGCCCAGGGTACCAATATCTTTAATCAAGGGAATAAAAGTAGCCACAAATGGGATATTGTCGACAAAAGCGGAGGCAATCGCTGAGAACCATAAAATTAGCATAGCGGTGAGGGTAAGATTACCCTGGGTTAACTCAATGATTTTTACCGCCACCGCTTCAATAATCCCTACTTGCACCAGCCCACCGACCAGTATAAACAAACCTATAAAGAAGAACAGCGTCGTCCACTCCACGGTTTCCATGACCTCTTCGGTATCGACGCCAGATATGAGTAGTAAGATGCCGGCACCAGCCATAGCGATAGTAGCTGACTCGAGATGTACTACCTGGTGGAGGAAAAAGCCGATAATGACAAACGTCATTACTAGCAAAGACTTCTTTAACAACACCATATCAGTAATCATTTCATTTTCATTGAATTCGTATATGCGCTCCCGATTGGCATCTTCAACAACTAAAGATTTCCGGTAAATTAGCACCAATAAAGCAATAGTTACCGCCAGGATAACCACTATTACCGGAGCTAGATTAACTATGAAATCCATCATTCCCAGACCAGTTGCACTGCCGATCATGATATTAGGCGGGTCGCCAATTAGCGTTGAGGTTCCCCCAATATTAGAAGCAAATATCTCCGCGATCAGAAACGGTATGGGGGTAACATCTAATCGTGAACATATGGCAAAGGTAACTGGTACTATTAATAAAACCGTGGTGACATTATCCAGTAATGCTGAAGCTAAAGCGGTAATAATAGCTAAGAAAATGAGAATCTTTATCGGATCGCCACCGGCCTTTTTGGCCGCCTTGATTGATAAATACTCAAATACCCCGCTCTGGCGCATGATACCAACAATAATCATCATGCCAGTCAACAGGCCAATAGTATTGAAGTCAATAAAGCCCAGTGCCTGTTCTTGATTTAGCACTCCCGCCAAAAGCAAAACCGCTGCCCCCACTAGAGCTATCGGAGTACGATGATACTTATCCCAGATGATCATTCCATAAACTACCAAGAAAAGAATGCCGGCTAGCCATGCTTGCCATTCCATAAAAATACACCTAACCTTTCGACGTACAAAATCAAGATATAAATACAAAAAGGGCGGGTACCTATAAAGGCAACCCACCCCGGAAACCTGATCCTCTGAGTATATCCTCCTTGTCTATGGCTAGATTTAGGAAGCTATACCCTTGCGAGCTCGGCTTTCGCCGAATTTGCTTTGACCGATTACGAATATAATATTCTACTTATTAGTATACTGTTCACGGCTCAAATCCGGCAATAGCCAAACAATTCAACTCCTGGCCTTATGTGGAAAGACACAGTACTAATCCACTAATGTACGGCTCTAAATAATTGGAATGGATGAAGTACAGCCATTTTCTAAGTTGGACAGGCATACCCAGTTCTCCCTAAGGTTAACCAACAGACTAACTTATACTGGCCTGCCGAACTCCACTTTCGGTGACCAAATACCTCACGCGAAAATCATGGGCTTCATATGGTATTTCATTTACTACCTGCAACTCAAAAGCTACGGCACAACAAAAAGTTTCTAATCTCAGGCGAGGTAAAAAGCGATCATAGAAGCCCTTGCCATAACCCAAGCGGTAACCCCGACGATCAAATACCACTCCCGGGATAATAACCGCCTCGATCTCCTGGAGATCTATACCTGCTCCCTGCGGCTCACTAACCCCCATTTTGCTGATTGACATTTGATCACTAGCTAGCAAAGGTACTGCTTCCAAGTCACCAGTTTCTGTATTGACTCGGGGCAGCAACACCTTAATCCCTAATGCCAGTTTCTTAAGCAGCCACGGCATAACATCGACTTCATTACGAAAAGGTGCATAACCCATAATTACTCGAGCTTTGCTCAAAGGTTCGAGCGTGTCCAGGGCAGCATTAATTAAACGGCTTTTAGCCGCTACCTCACCTTTATCCAATGCTAAGCGTTCCGTCAAAACCTTTTTACGGATCTCGCTTTTGGCTAGTTTTAAATCAATACTACTATCATTAAATACCACTAGTACCACATACCTTTTACGATTTCCTTAAACTATCCAGGCCACCTTCTACTAGTGTTTCGTAATGCCTTATGGTCTCTAAAGCTACCTCTTCCTGTAATTGCCCATGCGGTGTCGGGGTCTCAAAGAAACGGCTCGGCAGTCGGATTTGGCTAAAATCAAATCCCAACCTCTTTTTAACTGCTATCTTGGCATTAAATATTTCATCACCCAATTGCGCTAGGCTCAGAGCGGTATGATCATGCCCGATAATGTTGAGACAACGGGCAGTGGTTTCCAGGTCATAAATCTTGCGCGCAAATAAGCATATCACCAAGCTATTGAGGACACAGCGAATTTTTTCTTCTTCATATAGCGCCTGAGCCATGGTTTCCGGAGTGTATTTCTTATCCGCCTTCTGATCCAGGGAATACCCGGCATTATCAAGATGGGAATGGCGTG
>JBLNAS010000332.1:0-12409 GCA_050259475.1 Methylocystaceae bacterium | reverse complement strand
GTGGTTGGGATTCTAATTGCTATTATTGTTTTTGTGGTATCAGGCGGTGCTCCAGCCTTAAGCTGGGAGTTTTTGAGCACGGAAGCTCGAGCCGGTGGGAAAACTGGTGGAATACTAAATTCTATCCTGGCTACCGCCTATGTTACCCTATTAGCCACTGTTATCGCCGCTCCGATTGGGGTAGGTAGCGCGGTATACATTGAAGAATATCGGGGACCCAAGCACCTAAACAGCTGGATTACCACCTCAGTGGAGACTATGGCGGGGATACCGTCTATTGTCTATGGATTATTTGGACTAGTTTTCTTCGTCACCATGCTGGGTTGGGGTTGGTCAATATTATCCGGTGCCTTTACTCTGGCCTTGATGGTGCTTCCGATGGTTATGCGAACTGCCCAGGAGGCTATTATCGCTGTACCCCTGGAGTATCGGGAAAACAGCATGGCGTTAGGGGCTAGCCGGGAGCAGACTATTTTCCGGATTATACTCCCCGCTGCCAGCCCTGGTATACTTAGCGGTATTATTTTATCAGTCGGCCGGGCGGCCGGTGAAACCGCGGCCGTATTACTCACGGCGGGTAGTGCGCTCGGGATGGCCACTTCCGTCTTTGACTCGATGCGAACACTACCGGTACACCTCTATGTACTGGCTTCCGAGGGTATCTCTTTATCTCGCGCCTATGCTACCGCACTGGTACTTATGGTGATGATACTTATTTTTAATTATCTGGTCTATGTGGTGCGCAACCGGCTGGAATTAAAATAAAACGGCAGCAATAATGCCTGGAGATGATGAAATGACAGAAAGCATAAAAATGTCGGTCCGTGACTTGGACTTATTTTATGGCACTTTTCAGGCGCTTCATGAAGTGAATCTGAATATCCCCGAAAATCGGGTCACGGCACTTATCGGTCCTTCGGGTTGTGGAAAGTCAACCTTTTTGCGCTCCTTGAACCGTATGCATGATATGGTTCAAGGAACGTCAGTTAATGGTGATATTAGGTTGGACGGCCAGGACATTTATGCCCCCGATACTGATGTTATTCAGCTCAGGCGGCGGGTTGGCATGGTTTTTCAACGTCCATTAGCCTTCCCCATGTCCATTTATGAGAATGTAGCCTATGGCCCCCGCTTGGTAGGTACCAGAAATAAGAGTCAGCTCGATGAAATTGTGGAAAGCAGCCTGAAGAAAGCTAATCTTTGGGATGAAGTAAAGGATCGTTTAGGTATGCCCGGGCGCTCACTATCTGGTGGGCAACAGCAACGCTTAGTTATTGCGCGGGTGCTAGCGGTAAATCCTGAGGTCATTCTGATGGATGAGCCAGCCTCCGCACTAGACCCCAAATCTACCCAACGTCTTGAGGAATTAATTGCTATACTAAAGGAAAAATATACCATCGTAATCGTTACCCATAATATGCAGCAGGCAGGCCGGGTTTCCGACTTTACTGCGTTTTTCCTTAACGGGGTTCTGGTTGAGGTAGGTAAAACAGAATTGATTTTCGTGAACCCTAGTGATAAGCGAACAGAAGATTATATAACCGGTAGGTTCGGTTAGGAGGCAGAATAGTGGCGACACTCGAGCAAGAGATTAATGTGTTAAAAGATGATATTCTCAAGATGGGGGTCTTAGTTCAGGAAATCATTCAAAAAGCAGTTAAATCCATGGTAACCAAGGATGTGGGTCTGGCTTATGAAGTTAAGCAACAGGATGACTTAGTTGACGAAATGGAACTTCAGATCGAACAGAAATGCCTTACCATGTTGGCTTTGAAACAACCAATGGCAGGCGACTTGCGGGCCATTGGTACGGCATTTCGGGTTATTGTGGACTTAGAGCGTATTTGCGATCATGCTGAAGACCTGGCCGATATCACTATCCGTCTTAAAGATGAGCCTTATATTAAGCCCCTAATCGATATTCCGCATATGGCGGATCTTTGCCAAAGGATGCTGCGGGACGCTCTAAATGCCTATGTTAAAGGTAGTACCGAACTAGCCTATTCATTAGTAGAACTAGAAACGCAAGTTGACCAACTCTATGACCAGGTATTTCGTGAATTGTTAGTGTTTATGATGCAGGACCCCCGAACCATCACTCAAGCTACAGCCTTGTTGCTAGCAGCAGGACATTTAGAGCGGATGGCTGACCATGTCACTAATATTGGCGAAATGGTAATTTATATGGTGGAAGGCGACCGTATTGACATGAATCGGTTAGCGCGGGAGCGGATGGCGAGTAAAGAGGGAAAATAAGGGAAGATGTCGTTCGGTATAATTTAATAGAAATACCTATAAAGAGCCGCGCGAGCGGCTTTATTATTTTTTTCGTCAAGACAGGATACCCTTTAATTCGAACCGTATAAGTCTATACAATAATAAAGGTTGGACAAACCGGTGGACATAATGGAGGAATTCTGGCAATGAATAGTAGCTTGGTTAGAGAAGGAAAGAATGAGTACCTGGACATTAGAGGCCTTATTCATAATTTATTCGGGGTAGATTTAGATAAATCCCTGGCAGGACGTGACCATGAGTACGTGGTAATTATTGATGAATGGGAGCACTTGGTGTATGCCAGTGATTGCGCATTAAACTGGTTCCATTTGTCTTTGCTAGATTTAAAGGGTCAGAATTATCGGGAAATAAAAGCTCAATACTTACAGAATCGGCATTCAATTCTACTCGAAACCTTGGTGACGGGTGTCAATTATGAAGGCAAGATGGAAGTCTTCGATCTAGGAAGTCATAAGGTTTATATCGAATGCAGCACAGTTATCTTGGTCGATACTAAAGGACATAAAGTAGGTGCCCTACTTTATGCTCGAGATGTGACCGCACGGGTTATTAGTACCAAGCAGATACAACAATATGAAACGATGAAAACTATTAATAACTTTGCCAGCAGTATGTCTCACCATCTAAAGAATCCGCTGACGGCCGTTACTGGATTTGTGCAATTGATAAAGGATCAAGTGGCACCCGAAAATACCGAGCAATATTGTCTTTGGGCTTTGGAGGAATTACAAAGAATCGGAGATGTTCTCGAGCGTATATCTCACTTAGCTGAATCATCAGAGGGGCAAGAGCTTATTGCTTTACCCGATCTCTTACAGGGGGTACAACGCAGTTTACATACGGCGGCTGCCACGATGAAGGTTAATTTACAGATGGATGAAGAGCCACCAGCCGTAATTGTTAAGGGACATTATGAACAGTTAAGGGAAGCTATGTTATGTTTGATTAACAATGGGATGGAAGCCATGCCAGCTGGGGGGCAGTTAGGCGTGAGGGCTTTATACCATCAGCATTTAGGAATGGTTGAGATAAAAGTAATAGATCAAGGCACTAGTGGATATAATGCCGAAAGTGTTTTTCAGCCCTTTTACTCTTCCAATGTCGATCGTACCGGGTTGGGTCTTAATATTGCTGAACATATTGCGATGGTACACCGGGGATATGTCAGACTTGTGCCTAATGAGAGTGGTTGTGGCAGTACGGCTTCACTCTTTTTGCCAGCAGCCGTCAATATTTCCTAATTGCAGCAGGTATCAGCGTCATTTGATAGAATTAAACAGCAGGAGAAATATCTGGGAGGTAAGCGGTTTGCAAGTTAAAGTGCCCTGGTTTGTCGATAATTATAAGCAGTATGACCCCGAATATCAGGCGGTGGTCAAACAGGTCGTCGACGGTGCCATGGCGGAAGGGCCGCTAGATGAGAAAACTAGGTTTTTAATTGCGCTGGCACTCGACGCTTTTAAAGGTTCCAGTGATGGGGTGAAGTCGCTATCAAAACAGGCGCGTGACGCGGGAGCGACGGCCGGAGAAATTGCACAAGCGATTCGGATTGCTTATTTTGTTATTGGGATGGATGTAATCAAGGTTGCGCTTAATGCTTTCGATGATTAATAAATTGGAAATAACCGGGCTTAACAGAGCCCGGTTATTTTTTTGCCGATTCAGGTTCTCCATCACTCGCGTCACGTGGCCGTCGGGCGCAGTATACTTCCCTCTGCTCCACGCCATGCTTGACGTCGCTGCCAGGAAGCACACTGCACCCTGGCCACGCAGGAGATCTTTAGAGATAATAGGTTGCTTGGTGCATTACTCACGTTACGTGGCCGACGGGCGCAGTATACTTCCCTCTGCTCCACGCCGTGCTTGACGTCGCTGCCGGGAAGCACACAGCACCCTTGCCGCGCAGAAGATCTTTAGAGATGATAGGTTTCTTAATACGATAATCACGTTACGCGGCCAACGGGGTACTACGATCATCTGCTTACTGCGTTTTAACAGCACTGCTAGGCAGCCAACATTATTAGTAGTCACGAAGGTTACTTTCGCGTTCGGCTCGCGAGGTGATATCATCTATAATGTGATTATGTTCAGAACTTGTCATAAGTCATTTTCCAAGCGTTTACTAGGAGGTAACTAGTTTTGCAATGCCAAGCCGTTTTATTTGATCTGGATGGAACCCTACTCGATATTGATATGGATCTCTTTTTGCAGCATTATTTCCGGGTAATGGTGGCAATGGCAAAGGATAAAAACATGGAAGCTGATCAGCTGCCACAGTTAGTCAATGAAGCAGTGCAGGCGATGGTTTTAAACCGCGATCCCAATAAGTTTAATACGCAGATTTTTGACGAGCACTTTTACCCCCGGTTCCCGGTAGAAGAGAAAATTATGCGCGAGTTCTTTCTGGACTTCTATGAGCAGGGTTTTCCGACTCTGCATCCCTATTGTGCCCGTTATCCACAGATAGGCGAAATCATGCAGACGGTTTTCGATCGTGGAATGACAGTAGTAATAGCTACCAATTCATTGTTTCCACCCACCGCTATTAATCAACGTTTGCATTGGGCAGGCGTAGGAGATTATCCTTATGCGCTGGTTACCACTTATGAGAATATGCACTTTACCAAACCGCATCTTGAATACTACGAGGAGATTTGCCGGTATATCGGGGTGGAGCCCGCCGAGTGTTTAATGGTGGGCAATGATGTCGGTGAAGATATGGTGGCTTCGCGCTTAGGGATGAAGACTTTTTTGTTAACCGAACGGCTGATTCCCGCGAAAAAGGAAATTATAATTCCAGACCATCAGGGAACGATCAGTGATCTGTATGCCCTGGTTAAGGGTTTATAATTTTCTTGATAAATGGAGGATAATGATGACTGGATCTCCCAAGAAGCAGAAGCCGTTGACCGAACGTGACCGATTGAAATTGGAGATTGTTAATGAATTAGGCCTCGATGTCAGGCTGGCTGAGGTTGGCTGGGATGGATTATCAGCCGCCGACTGTGGCCGAGTGGGCGGATTGCTGGCCCGACGACTGAGACAGATTAAAATGGAGGCCAAGGGGTGAACCCGGAAAGGAGCTAGGTTGTGGTTGAGGAGAGGATACAAGATTATATCCAGGGGATTATCCCCGGAATTGAAGTGATAGTGCTAAAGGAAGATACCAGCACCTCTGAATTGGCAGCTCGTGCTCTCGGTTTAGAGGTGGGGCAGATTGCTAAAAGCATTCTTTATAAGGGTAAAGATGACTATTTAATGGTCGTAGCCGCCGGTGACGTTCGCCTAGACAGCAAGCTGGTTAAGCAACTAGCTGGTTCACGGGTGCGGATGGCAAATGCGGAGGAAGTGATGGCGGTAACCGGATATTCACCCGGGGGGGTATGTCCTTTTGCCTTACCTAATCCCTTGACCGTTTATGCCGATGCTAGCTTACGCCGCTTTGATGTGGTCTATGCGGCTGCGGGTAGTCCTCATTCTGCGGTGCCGGTTACCTTTGACCAACTGGTTACTATTACTGGTGCTAGACCCTGCGATGTGGCTTTGCCACTGGATGAGTAGGCGGGGATGGATATGAGTGGAGGGTTTGTTCACCTACATAATCATAGCGAATACAGTTTGTTGGATGGGGCGGCTCGAGTTAAAGCTTTGGTGGCCAGAGCCAAGGAAATGGGGATGCCTGCCGTAGCTCTTACTGACCATGGGGTTATGTATGGAGTAATGGATTTTTATAAAGAAGCTATTAAAGTCGGTATTAAGCCCATCATCGGTTGTGAGGTTTACGTGGCACCCCGCAGCCGTCTTGATAAACAGGCTCGCCTGGATGATTCGCAGAATCACCTGGTACTCTTAGCGCGCAATCTGGAAGGTTATCGCAACCTTACAGAATTGGTTAGTCGTGCCTATCTTGAAGGCTTTTATTACAAGCCTCGGGTAGATCATGAATTACTCGAACGCTACTGCACTGGACTGATAGCTAGTTCAGCTTGTCTAAATGGTGAAATTCCTGAACTTTTATTAGCCGGTAAGTCGGAGGAAGCCGAGCACCGTGCTAGCTATTATCATGAATTATATGGTGACGGCAACTTTTACTTGGAAGTGCAGGATCATGGTATACCAGAGCAGAAGGGCGTAAATGAGCAGCTTTTTACCCTGGGCAAAAAACTGAGCCTTCCAATAATTGCGAGTAATGATGTGCATTATCTTTACCGAGAGGATGCTTTTATCCAGGATGTCTTACTATGCATCCAGACTGGCAAAAGCGTTAATGATACTAATCGAATGCGTTTTAGTGGTCAAGAGTTCTATTTAAAAACCGCGCAAGAGATGGGGCATCTCTTCCCGGGGCATCCAGAAGTATTGGCCAATACCTTGCAAGTTGCGTCGCGCTGTGAGCTGACCTTTGATTTTAGCCAGTTTCTTTTGCCCCGCTTTATTACTAGTGATCAAGAGACGCCAGCCAATTATCTGCGCCGCTTGGCCTATGCCGGGCTACCGCAACGTTACCCTAACGCGGGACGTGATGTTACTGAGCGCCTGGAATATGAACTGGGTGTCATTGAGCAAATGGGTTTCTGCGAGTATTTTTTGATCGTTCAGGATTTGGTCAGTTGGTCCAAGCAGCATGATATCCCAGTGGGGCCGGGGCGTGGATCGGCGGCAGGCAGTTTGGTGTCTTATCTTTTAGGTATTACCGCCATTGATCCTTTACAGTATGGCTTGATATTTGAGCGTTTTTTGAACCCGGAACGGGTATCGATGCCAGATATTGATGTTGATTTCTGTTTTGAAAAGCGAGATCGGGTTATTGATTATATTGTGGAAAGATACGGTCAGGACCGGGTAGCTCAGATTATTACCTTTGGTACGATGGCTGCTAAAGCCGCTATTCGTGATGTGGGCAGAGTATTAGATTATTCCTATGGTGAAGTTGATGCCATTGCCAAAATGGTGCCTCAGGTATTGGGAATGAATTTAGATAAGGCTCTCGAGAGCAGTAAGGACCTGGCCCAGGCTTATGAGAGTCGGGATGAGGTGCGTCGGTTGGTTGATACCGCCCGGGCACTAGAAGGTATGCCCCGCCATGCTTCGGTGCATGCGGCCGGTGTGGTTATCGGCCCGGAGCCGTTAACCCATATATTGCCTTTGCAGAAAATGGTCGATGGGCATGTAGTGACCCAGTTTGCTAAGGAAACGGTAGAAGAGATTGGCCTGCTCAAGATGGATATACTGGGATTAAGAACTCTAACCGTGATTGATCGTACCCTAAAGCTATTGGCTAATAGCCGGGGGGTGGTTATCGATCTGGAGCAGATACCATTAGCTGATGAGGCGGTTTACCACTTATTATCCCGGGCTGATACTACAGGGGTCTTTCAACTTGAAAGTGATGGACTGCGTCGTATCCTCACCGAAATGAAACCGAGCTGCTTTGAAGATATAATCGCCGTTATCGCTCTCTACCGGCCCGGTCCATTAGGCAGCGGTATGGTTGAGGACTTTATCGAACGTAAACATGGTCGGCTGGCCATGGAGTATGCGCACCCCTTATTGGAACCGATCCTTAGAGAAACCTATGGGGTTATTCTCTATCAAGAACAGGTAATGAGTATTGCCGGCCGTTTAGCTGGGTTTACTATGGGTGAGGCCGATAGTCTGCGGCGAGCCATGGGAAAGAAAAAGCCCCAGGAAATAGCGCGGGTACGGGATAAGTTTGTCGATGGGGCAGCACTACATGCTATTGAACCAGCCCTGGCTTCATCTATATTTGATTTAATGGAATCGTTTGCGGGCTATGGTTTTAATAAGAGTCATAGTGCCGCCTATGCATTAATTTCTTACCAAACTGCCTATCTTAAGGCGCATTATCCGGTCGAGTATATGTGTGCTTTTCTATCTAGTGTGATTGATAATCAGGATCGGGTAACTTTCTACATTAAAGAATGTCAGCAAGCGGGAATACAAATCTTACCGCCTGACATTAATGCCTCGCAAGAATCATTTGCTGTCAGTAATGGTGCTATTCGCTTTGGCTTGGGAGCGATTAAAAACCTTGGGGTGGCAGCAGTGCGTAGTATCATGGAAGCGAGGTTGGCAGGCAGTTTTGCCTCTTTGTTTGATTTCTGTTCGCGGGTGGATGCTAGGCAGTTAAATAAACGCAGTCTAGAAAACCTGGTATTGGGTGGGGCTTTTGATAGCTTGGGCATGGCTCGTAAGGAATTACTGCAAATTCTGGACCCTTGTGTGGAAATGGCGGGGGGAATGCGAGAAGCATTGAGCAATGAGCAGGATTCGCTCTTTGGCCTGGAATTACAAGCCCAAGAAGAGCCTCAACCGCGTTTTAAAGGTGAGTTTGATTTAGAGGAAAAGCTGCGGCGGGAAAAAGAAGTGCTGGGTTTTTATATCTCGGGTAACCCGCTGGATCAGTATAAGCAATTATTGCCTTTTTTGATCAGTCATGAATTGGTTAACTTAAACCGAGCCGATGAAGGGGATACCGTTAATATTGTTGGTATGGTAACCGGAGTACGTCGCCGGGTCAGTAAAAAAGGAGCACCCTGGGCTAGCCTGGAGCTCGAGGATTTGACTGGTAAGATTGAAGTGGTACTATTCCCGGAGATCTATCGGGGAGCCGCTGGTATACTCGATAAAGGGGTGCCCTTAAAAATATGGGGACGAATTATGCACGATAATGAGAATATAAAGGTATCAGCGTTATCACTTGAAACCTTGCCTACCGAGCTTTCTAGTCTTCACTTACGACTAAATGGCCAGGTAGATAAAGAAGAGATATTACAAGTGCTAGTTAAGTTTCCGGGCTCGCTTCCAGTATGTGTTCATCCCGTTGGCGGGCGTAGTGTCGTACTAAAACAATTCCAGGTAGCATTGTCACCCCGGCTTAATGATTATCTGAATACTTTGTGCGGACCAGAAAATGTTTGGTTTGAATAAAAAGGAGGGATTGACCCATGATTGAACCGGGAAGTATTAGTGATGAATATGTGGTGGTCAAGGCTCTAGAAAATGGAGTGAACATCATTGGCATGACCAGAGGACGGGAGACCAGGTTTCATCATGCGGAGAAATTGGATAAGGGCGAAGTAATGATTGCCCAATTCACTGAGAATACCTCCGCTATCAAGATCCGGGGTCGCGCTGAGGTTTATTGCAAATTTGGGCTAGTACAGTGCGGTGACTAATACTAATTCTTAATTTAATACCACAGGGGGTAGAGCCATGCGGAGAACCAAAATAATATGTACAATTGGGCCGGCTAGCGAAAGCCCGGAGATGATTGCTAAGTTGATTGATGCTGGCATGAATGTCGCTCGGCTTAATTTTTCCCATTCCACCCGTGAAGAACATGCTCAGCGTATGGCCACTATTCGCAAAGTTGCTGAGGAAAAGGGAGCCTTTATTGGTATTATGCTCGATACTAAAGGCCCCGAGATAAGGACTGGCAAGCTGCGAGATGGGGTTATTGATCTGGTCGAAGGGCAACAGTTAATGCTGACTACCCGGGAGGTTATGGGTACTACGGAAGCGGTATCGATCAACTACCCTGGGCTACCGGCCGAGGTCAATAGTGGTGACCGGATATTGCTTTCAGATGGATTGATTGAACTAGAGGTTGAGCGGGTAGATTGCGATGATATAGTCTGTCAGGTTATTACGGCTAATCGCTTAGGGGAAAAGAAGGGGGTCAATGTACCCGGAGTATCATTGCAAATGCCGTTTTTATCTGAGCAGGATCGGGGTGATATCTGCTTCGGGTTGGCGCAGGGTATCGATTTTGTGGCGGCCTCCTTTGTCCAGGGCCCTCAGGATGTATTGGCGATTCGCCGTTTGATGGAGGAACAGGGAAGAACAGTTGATATTATCGCTAAAATCGAAAACCGCGAGGCCTTACAGAATCTGGAGGGCATCATTAAGGTAGCTGATGGGATCATGGTGGCGCGGGGTGACCTGGGAGTAGAAATTCCAACCGAGGAAGTCCCCATTATGCAGAAACGGATTATGGAAGCCTGCCACCGGATCGGACGCACCGTGATTATTGCTACGCAGATGCTAGAGTCAATGGTGGGTAACCCCCGCCCCACCAGAGCGGAGGCTTCTGATGTCGCTAATGCCGTCTTAGGCGGGGCAGATGCTATTATGCTCTCGGCGGAGAGTGCAGCGGGCAAATACCCGTGCGAGGCGGTTAGTACCATGGCTCGCATCGCATCCTATGCCGAGACGGAAGTGGATTACAAGGAATTGCTACGCCAGAAACAGTTTGCTGGCACGCTATCAATCCCTGATGCTATTGCATATGCTAGCTGCACTACGGCTATGGATCTCAATGCTGCAGCTATCGTAACCGCCACCCATACCGGATCAACGGCGCAGATGGTGGCTAAATATCGTCCCCGTTCGCCGATTGTTGCTTCCACGCCGTTTAAGGAGGTTGCTCGCAGTTTAGCCATGACCTGGGGAGTCTATCCGGTCTTGGTACCCTCCGCCTCCAGTACTGATGAAATGGTTGAATCTGCTACCGAGGCAGCTTGGCAGGCAGGCTACGTACGGGGTGGAGATATGATCGTGTTTACGGCGGGTATTCCTTCCGGCCAGCGGGGTAGTACTAATTTTCTTAAGGCGCATATCGTCGGTGAGGTATTGCTCAAAGGTACTGGCATCGGTAAAAAGGTGGTAGCTGGACGGGTGAAGCATTGGCGCCCTGGTGTGATCCTAGAGATGGAAAAGGGAGATATCTTAGTGCTAAATGCCACTGATGCGGAGGTTGTGCCTTACATCTCCCAAGCGGCGGCGGTAATTGCTGAAGAAGCAGGCCTCACCTGCCAAACTGCCATCGCCGGTTTGAGTTTAGGAATCCCAGTCATCGTGGGAGCCAAAAATGCTATGCTTATATTAACTGATGGCATGGTAGTAACGGCAGATTGTGCACGCGGCCAAGTATATAAAGGCGGGCATTAATTAAAAAGTAATCTGTAACAGAATTTAACCGATTAAACCGGTGGCTTGCGTTATTAACGTAAGCCACCGGTTTGTTTTGTCTAGGGAGAATTTCTGTTGCTATCCTACTAGGAAAAATGAATAGATTAACCCGAAATTAGGACTTATGTTCTTAGTTAGTCGATGCAGGATTAAAGCCCGATAAAGTGGCAATTAAGTCCGTGTAACTCCCTGAATAGCCTGCAGAATCTAGGACTAATCGGGTAGTCTCTTGGGCAAAAGTGATGGGACCTTTAAGGGGGGGCGTAGGACAAAACGAGGTGCGGTTAGGATGACTAATTATTTATCGAATATTGTGACAAGTGGCTGATATGACTGTCCAAAAATGACTGTTAAAGTTAAATCAGCAGCTAAATGGGTGGTAGTAAGGAGGAGATGATGAGAGACAAGCTCAAATCCTGGTGGTCGGATGAGACGGGGCAGGGCATGGTGGAGTATGGATTAATTCTCGTATTAATCTCCGTCGCAATACTCTCTCTACTCACTGATATCGGTCAAGACATGGTGGCTAGGTTTACCACTATCGGTTCAGCATTGAAATAGGACGGTAAATAGTAAAGGAGGAAAGTATTTATGTTAAGACAACTCGCAGGTTTATGGTCAGACGAAAAAGGTCAAGGTATGGTCGAGTATGGGTTGATATTAGCTTTAGTGGCACTTGGCTGTATTGCCTTACTAAGAGGAATGGGGACCGACCTGGTGGCTAAATTTACCGATATCGGTAATGGACTAAAGTAATGGTGATGCCATACCCCTCACGCCCTACCCCATACGGGGTAGGGTTTGTGGTAAGGGGGAGGGGAAGGAGGAATCTGCTGTGACCTATGCTGCATGCTCACTGGCTTTTATTGCCGCCGGAACCGATCTCTGGTCAAGGCGCATTCCCAATTTGCTAGTACTCATTGGATTATTTGTAGGTATTTTTATCGGCGTATTTACGAATGGCTTTAATGGTTTGACAGTCTCGCTGATGGGTGCTGCCGCCGGATTAGCTTTATTGATGCTGCCCTATTTACGAGGTGGTATGGGGGGCGGAGATGTCAAACTGATGATGGCTTTGGGAGCAATCCTAGGACCAGTTTCTGTATTTTGGGTGTTC
>JBLNAS010000331.1:0-4219 GCA_050259475.1 Methylocystaceae bacterium | reverse complement strand
TAGGGGGACACACCTCCCGCTTGATCGGTTTTGCTCCGCAGAAACCGGCGCGAGGAATGTCCCCGTATAGAGCAAAATCGGTGTAGGGAATGTCCCCGTGTAGGGTAAATATTAAAAGGAGGATGACCTGATGGCATTCTGGAGAACATTTAGTGAAGATATTCAGGCTGTTTTGGAGCGTGATCCAGCGGCTCGTTCCCGCTTAGAGGTCATTCTGTGTTATCCCGGCGTTAAGGCGATCATTATGCACCGGATCACGCATTACTTTTGGCAAAAGGGTATGGTGGTATTTCCTCGGTTGTTATCCCAGTTTAACCGGCATATGACCGGTATTGAGATTCATCCCGGAGCTCGTATTGGACATAAGTTATTTATTGATCATGGAGCCGGGGTCGTGATTGGCGAAACTACTGAAATAGGTGATAATGTAACTATATATCAGGGTGTAACCTTGGGCGGAACCGGCAAGGAGAAAGGTAAACGCCATCCTACCATTGGTAATAATGTGGTAATCAGTGCCGGAGCCAAGGTTTTGGGTTCTTTTACGGTAAGTGATAATGCACGTATTGGTGCGGGCTCAGTGGTGCTAAAACCGGTGGCGGAAGGCAGTACCGTCGTCGGCGTGCCGGGACGTTGTGTAATGCAAGAAGGGGTTCGAGTTGAGGAGATTAACTTGAACCATGATAGATTGCCCGATCCGGTGGCGGATGCCATGCGGTTTATGGAACGCCGGATTGCTCAATTAGAAACTAGAATTCTAGAATTGGAGGCGAATGCCGTTGATTCGAGTGTACAATACGATGATCCAGGAAAAGGAGGAACTGCTACCGCTTAAATCACCTCATATTGGCATGTATGTCTGTGGCCCAACCACTTATAACTTTATCCACTTGGGCAATGCGCGCCCGTTGGTAGTTTTTGATACCGTACGTCGCTACCTTAAGTACCGTGGGTATGACGTTAAATATGTTCAGAACTTCACTGATGTGGATGATAAGATTATTAATCGGGCTCGGGAAGCTGGGGATGATCCTATTGAGTTGGCGGGACGGTTTATTGATGAATATTTCATCGACGCTGATAGCTTAGGGGTGCTGCGGGCTGATGTTCATCCCCGAGTCAGTGAACATATACCAGAGATTATTGCGGCGGTTGAAGGGCTAGTTAATCAAGGTCATGCCTATGCAGTTGCGGGGGATGTCTATTTTAGGATCAGCTCTTTCCCGACTTACGGCAAGCTTTCGCATCGGGATCAGGAAGAGATGTTGGCTGGTGCGCGGGTTGATGTGGATGATCGCAAAGAAAGCCCAATGGATTTTGCGCTTTGGAAGACCGCCAAGCCGGGGGAACCTTGCTGGGAAAGTCCCTGGGGGTTAGGACGTCCGGGCTGGCATATCGAATGTTCAGTGATGTCGACCAAGTACCTGGGTCAAACCTTAGATATTCATGGTGGGGGGTTTGATCTTATTTTTCCTCATCATGAAAATGAGGTAGCCCAGGCCGAGGCTTTAAGTGGACAAGCATTCGTTCGCTACTGGATGCATAATGGTTTTATCACCGTTAATAAGGAAAAGATGTCCAAATCACTCGGGAACTTTTTTATCGTCCGGGATATCTTGGCTAGGTATTCGCCGGCCGTAGTTCGCTTCTTCCTGCTAGCTACCCACTACCGTAGTCCACTAGATTTTGATGATTCGCGGCTTAATGAAGCCGGAAAGGCTTTAAGCCGACTGACTACTTGCCGAGAATTGATGCGGGAGTATTTGGCCGGAACTGTGGAGGAGGCAGGAGATGCAGCCGAGCAGGATTTATTGAGTGAGGTAGCTACCTCACGGTTAGAATTTATTGAAGCCATGGATGATGACTTTAATACCGCGCGGGCGTTGGGGTATCTTTTTGATATTTGCCGTTTAGCTAATAGCTATATGGCTACTAACCATCAAAAGAGACCTAACAATGTAGCGGTTATTAGTCGAGTGAACGAGGTCTTTGAGGAACTTTATGGACTGTTAGGTTTTGATGATTGCCAGCAACCTAAGACAACTGATGACGATCAGGTAAAGTCATTGCTGGGTTTGTTAATTGAACTGCGTTCTCGGGCTCGGGAGCACAAGAATTATACTCTAGCGGATCGCCTGCGTGATGATGCAGCTTCCTTAGGGGTAACGCTGGAAGATGTCGCCGGAACCACTCGTTATAAAACAGATATACTGCCGACTGCGGATGTTTTGGCTGATTATCTGGTTAAAATGCGTAGTGATTTAAAGCTGAGCAGAGAGTACCAGGAGGCTGATTATCTGCGGGAACAGTTAAAGGCAGTTGGGGTAGTAGTTGAAGATACCCGGGAAGGAGCGCGATGGCGTTTTGAGGTCGCTGTTTCCGGTTAGTACCCGGGATGTAAGAGAATATTCCTCACCAGTACTAGCCTATTTGGGTGATGCCTTATTGGAGATGTACATTCGAGCTTACTTAGTTGAGGATGGAATTCGCCCGGTGCGTGAATTGCATCAGGCGGCAGTAGGTTTGGTTAGTGCTGCCAATCAAGCGCAGGCTGCTGAGCGGTTGGAGACCATATTAACACTCGAAGAGCGAGAAGTATTACGCCGGGGGCGCAATGCTAAGGATAACGGTGGTCGTAATACTGATGCTCGTGAACACGCGCTTAGTACTGGGTTAGAGGCCGTCTTTGGTTACCTGTTTATTAAGGGAGAAGAGGAGCGGCTTGAACAACTGCTGCCCCTATTTGTTGAATTGAGCTTAAATAAACCAGATAAGTGTGGTGAGAAGGAGGTAACGGGGCATGATAATTAAAAAGCCGGAGGTGCTGGTACCAGAGAACCAGTTAGACCCCATGGTTTTAAAGCGCTTGGAGCGTTATGCCCGAGTTTGCTATAAATCAGAGGAGAGCCTGAGTGACCAAGGAAGTGAGCGCTTTATTCGCTCCAAGATTAAACTGGGACATGAATCAATTATTGAACATGAGAAAATAACGGTCATGTTCGTCATTGATCGGGGTGTATCGCACGAGTTAGTTCGGCACCGGATAGCGGCTTACAGTCAGGAATCAACCCGTTACTGCAATTACGCTAATCAACGCTTTGGTGAAGAAATTACCGTGATCGAGCCTTACTTTTATCTTGGTAGTGATAATTATCAGCGCTGGCAAGAGGCTTGCAGCCATGCTGAGCAGGCTTACCTTGAACTGCTGGCCGCAGGTAGTAGTCCACAAGAGGCGCGGTCTATACTACCTAACTCCCTGAAAACCGAAATTGTAGTTACCTTTAATATGCGAGAATGGCGGCATTTCTTTGCTCTACGCTGTGACAAGGCTGCTCATCCCCAGATGCGGCAAGTAGCTATTCCTCTCTTACTGCTATTTAGGGATCGGTTACCGGGATTATTTGATGATATTAACCTTGATGAAAGCTTCCCGGCCGAACATTATGCAGCTACTAGGTTAACGGATGATTATTTTAATGCTGAATAAATGGTGATGAAATGGAACGATTAGAAGGTATTAACAGTGTGCTCTCAGCCTTAGAGGGCGAGCGCGAAATTAACAAAATACTTATCATGGAAGGTAAAACCGGACGCCTCGTTGATCGTATAATCAGCACGGCTCGCGAACGTCAGATTCCGGTGGTCACCTTGAATCGGCAGCGTTTTGAGTCAATGGCTCAGAGTGCTTATGCCCAGGGAGTAATGGCGGAAGCCAAAGCCTATGATTATGCCCAAGTAGAAGATATTATGCAGTTGGCAGCCCAAAAGGGCGAAGAGCCGTTTATCGTAGTGCTAGATGGCTTAGAGGATCCACAGAATCTAGGCTCTATTATTCGCACCGCTGAATGTGCGGGAGTACATGGGGTAATAATACCGAAGCATCGGGCTGCCGGGGTCACTGCGGCAGTAGCTAGAGCTTCAGCGGGCGCACTTGAACACATGTTAGTGGCTCAGGTAACCAATATGGCACAGACACTCACTGAGCTTAAAGCGAAGGGATGCTGGGTAATTGGTGCCGATATGGATGGTGAAAGTGTATGGGGGCAAGGTAAGCTGCCCACACCAGCGGTGGTAGTTATTGGTGGCGAAGGTAAGGGGTTACACCGTTTAATTAAAGAGAAATGTGATGTGACGGTAAGGATACCCATGGGCGGACACACTGGTTCGCTTAATGCTTCGGTGTCAGCTGCGCTAATGATTTATGAAGTGCTTAAGGGGA
>JBLNAS010000330.1:0-2910 GCA_050259475.1 Methylocystaceae bacterium | reverse complement strand
GCATACACCGTATGCTCTGATGCATCCTAGTGTCTATCTCATTTTAGTTCTTAGATTTCTTTTTCCGTTCAATACGAATAGCACAGTCCGGACAACATTGTTCACAAAGACCGCAGGCAATACACTCAGTGGTATCTTTGGGCTCAATAGTGGGGGTCCCATAAGCACCTAATACGTCAGAGAACCGCAGTACTTCACGGGGACACTTTTCTTTGCACAATCCGCAACCCTTGCAGTAAGCGGGAAACATATGAAAGAGAGCTTTCTCCATATCATGAGTGATCACTTCGGGTTGATTAGCCATTGGTTATAGCCCCCTTTCCAGAGTATTTGACTGCCAAATCGCGTCCAATTTCCAAAGCACGGTAGTTTAGCTCCCGGAGTTGGGGATTCTTGTCAAACTTGGCACCCAGCTTATGATTAAGCGCAGCTTTAGCATCCTCAAAAGATACAACTTCTGTTAAGCCGATTAATACTCCCATTATTATAATGTTAAAAACCCGGGGGTGTAATTCCTTGTTCGATATATCAACCGCCGGAATAGCCAGTATCTGAGCAGCTTCCTTGGGCAGATCCTCGGGTTTTACATCCAAAGAATCATCATATACAAAGATGGTATCTGGGCCACAATATTGAGCAGTACGGGTTACAGCACGCTCGCTTAAGGCAACTACTACATCACCTTTATCAAACTTAGGGGCACCAATGCGCTCTTTGCTGGTTTGCAGAAAGGCGATGGATACGCCGCCCCGCTGCTCTACCCCGAAGTTAGGGATATAGATGGCTTGCTTGCCTTCGTCATAAGCAGCTTCGGCAATAATCTGGGCAATGGATTGTACTCCTTGACCGCCCTCACCAGCCAGGGCTATCCTGATAATTCTCCTCTCCATTCCCTTATCCCTCCCCTCTCTCAAAGGGTGATTTCAGTTCTCCCACCTTATAATAGGTTTCCATTTTCTCTTCGAGGAAGGACCATGATTGTTCTGCATTAGTGCTCCAGTTGGTAGGGCAGGTAGCAAGCGCTTCAACAAAGGAGAACCCGCGTCCATCAATCTGGTTTTGCAAAGCCTTTTTAATATAACCCTTGAGCTGCCGGTACTTGGAAACCGTGCCCCTGGCTACATAAGAATTATCAGTAGTTAACGAGGCAACCATTTCTGGCCCCAAAGTGGGATACCCGGTTTTTTCTACGTCACGTCCATAAGGGCTGGTTTCAGTTTTCTGTCCTGGTAAGGTGGTAGGGGACATCTGTCCACCCGTCATACCGTAATTCGTATTATTAGCTACAATGACAGTCAACTTTTCATTGCGTACCGCCGAGTTGACCAAATGCTGAGAACCGATTGAATAGGCTCCCCCATCTCCCATATAGCCAATACAAATCAGATCAGGGTTGGCGCGTTTCACACCTACCATAACCGGGTTGGTGCGTCCATGGTGGGTCTGAGTACTGTCACAATCAAAGAAGTTCCAGGACAGGAGAGAACATCCTATGTCACAGCCAAAAACCACCCGATCCTGGATACCTAATTCATCTATGGCTTCCCCGAGGGCCTTGAGTATAATCCCATGGCCACAACCGGGACAAAACTTGTGTGGTTTAGTCGGTAAATACCAGCTTTTCGGCATTGCTGCCTGTACAGTTGCCATAGTAATGCGGCCCCCTTTCTATAAAATGCTGTGCACTTTGTCAATAATTTCAGTGTCCATGATACCCATTCCTGGTTTAAGCAATGAGTCAATGGGTATAGTCTGGCCATAAATCGCTTCCCGCAGCAGCTTAAGTAATTGCCCCTGTGCCGATTCAACTACCAGCAGTTTCTTCGCTCCTTTAGCTATACACTCCAACAAATGAGGAGTGGGGAAGGGCGAAAGGGTTATCGGCCGGAAATATCCAACTTTATATCCATCAGCCCTTAGAGCTTTAACCGCATCATCAGCCACCCGAGAGATAACTCCGTGGCTAACTACTACAACATCAGCATCTTCACAGCCGTAACAGGAACTTTCCATAACTTCAGGGCTCATTTTATCAAAATCGGCCTGGAATTTCTGGACTACTTCAAAAAGTTCTTCTTCCATACTATAGATATTGCAAAGATGTACACTTTCGCGATCGACCCCGATTTTACCTGACTTTCCTATGAAAGGTTCGGGGGTAACTACTTTAACGCCTCTTTCAGCAGGATCATAGAGCTCAACCGGTTCTCTCATTTTAGCCTGATAGCCGTCGCCCAGTACAAAAGTAGGAAAACGATAGTTCCAGGCAGTATTAAAAGCTTTTAGTACATAATCATACAGCTCTTGATGGGAACAAGTGGAATACACTATACGGTGTCCTTCCCCATTACCACCTTTGCAGGTAAGTGTAACTTCCTGCTGTGAATAAATAACGGTACCCGATGATGGTCCTCCCCGCTGCTGAATAACTGCAACCAGGGGTAAACGCATAGCTTCTGCCATACTAAAGGGCTCCTGCATAAGGGTATTGCCCGGTCCTGCTGTAGCAGTAAACGAACGTTTCCCGGCTAGAATAGCACCACAAACCGCAAACCCTGCTGAAATCTCATCTTCGGTCTGCAGGAACTCACGATTATATTTGGGAGCAAGACGGGTCCAATAATGCATGATTTCATTCTGCGGAGTAATAGGATAACCAAACATGATATCAATTTCAGCCGCCAGAGCTGCCCAAGCGACTACTTCATTACCCGTCATAAAGGCTCTCTTGTTGCCGATGATGGGTTTCTCCACAAACTGCACCTCCTTTACCTATTCAAGCTACCACATGGCAGCCGGCATATATCTTTTGATAAATTTTATCGGTTCGCCTTCCCAGTTAAGGGCATTAATTTGTTCACGCAATCGGTCGTCAATCGCCGTATAGGCAACGGGAACTCCTACGCAGGC
>JBLNAS010000329.1:0-6253 GCA_050259475.1 Methylocystaceae bacterium | reverse complement strand
TATTAAAGCCCTTGATTCTTAACCTCAAGTTAAGTCAAGGGCTTTTTCTTCGGTTGCTTTTACCGGACAATCTATTACTAAATCAGAAACCCAAATTCTTTTTTTGCTTCCCATGGACTTTTTTAGTTGCCCTTATCCACTTGTTAGGGCGGCGTATAGATTAACAATTATGCTGGTTCCTAAGGCATTAATTCTACCCAACCATAAACTTTTTGGTTAGGGATTAAACCTGGAGACCAGCTTTCCCTGTAGTAAGTTATCGGTGGTAAATGCTGGAGAAATACTACACAATTCGTTCATTAGCGGAACCAGAACTATAAGCAATAGTAAAACCAATATAACCGTTGTCCATCGACTCATAGCTTCAACTCCTAGATATACTTACGCATGTGTTTAAGGGCGGCTTTCTCTAATCGTGATACCTGGGCTTGAGAAATGCCGATTTCATCAGCTACTTCCATCTGGGTCTTCCCCTGAAAAAATCTCAAGTTTAGGATAAGCTTTTCCCGATCGCCAATATTATGTAGGGCTTCTTTAAGAGCAATGGTTTCC
This sequence comes from Methylocystaceae bacterium, assembly GCA_050259475.1. Classification (GTDB taxonomy): domain Bacteria; phylum Bacillota; class Syntrophomonadia; order Syntrophomonadales; family JBLNAA01; genus JBLNAA01. The sequence goes on along the minus strand of JBLNAS010000329.1, from coordinate 5,701 downwards.
AACCAGGATTCATCATTACTTTTATCATCTCTGATTTGGTCCATTACTAAAATCGGATCACCACCATCATTATAAATCGGCTCAAATAGCGATACTGGATCTTGAATAGCATCTAAGGCCATCACTACTTCCTCGGTGGCCACCTCTAACCTTTTAGCTATTTCCTCCACCGTCGGTTCCTTAGAGAACTCTACCACTAACTGTTCCCTTACTTGTAAAGCTCGATAAGCAATATCACGCAGGGAACGAGACACACGAAGGGGATTGTTGTCCCGTAAATAGCGCCGAATTTCACCTATGATCATCGGCACGGCATAGGTGGAAAAGCGAACATTCTGTCCCAGGTCAAAATTATCAATCGCTTTAATCAGGCCAACACAACCAACTTGGAATAAATCATCCAGGAACTCTCCTCGATTGGAGAAGCGCTGGATTACACTAAGCACCAGTCGCAGATTACCTTGAATCAGTTGTTCTCGGGCATCACGGTCACCCTCAAGTACCCGGGCAAAAAGCACGCGCATTACTTCATTTTTTAACACCGGCAATTGGGAGGTATTAACTCCACATATTTCGACTTTACCTTGCAAAATGTTTTCCCCTTTTACTGTTAGTACTGGGTATTCCATTCCAGGTTTACTTAGATTATTGCCCGGCTTTAAGTGTTATATGCCCTTTATTCAATCTTTCTTATTTCACGCTTTAATCGCTTAATAATCCTTTTTTCCAAGCGTGAGATATAGGACTGCGAAATTCCCAGGATATCCGCCACTTCCTTCTGGGTTTTCTCACCGCCATCAGCGAGACCAAAACGTAACTGGATAATAGTTTTTTCTCGCGAAGATAACTTATGCATCGCCTGCCAGAGCAGACTGCGGTCGACCTCTTCTTCCAAATGTCGATAAATAGCATCGGAGTCCGTACCCAATACATCTGACAACAATAATTCGTTGCCATCCCAGTCCACATTTAGAGGCTCATCTAAGGAAACTTCAGAACGCGTACGTTGATTACGGCGCAGGTACATCAGAATTTCATTCTCGATACAACGGGAAGCATAAGTAGCCAGTTTTATATTTTTATTTGGATCAAAGGTATTAACGGCTTTAATTAGACCAATAGTACCGATCGAAACTAAGTCTTCAATATTAATCCCAGTGTTCTCGAATTTCTTCGCTATGTAGACCACCAGGCGGAGATTATGCTCAATTAGTTTGCCCTTAACGCTGTCATCACCTAAAGCTAACGAGCCAATAAGCTGCCCTTCTTCGTCATGGGTTAAAGGCGGCGGTAGTACCTCGGTGCTGCCAACATAATGGATATACTTCTTCTCTAGTCCGCCAAAAAAGGTTGCCAACCATAAGCGCAGCTTAATCCAGATTATTTTCATCGTTTTGCCTCCCTCAATTCATTCAAGCTAGAGCCGCTGGTACCAGAGCCTGGAAGGTATTTTCCCGACTTAGTTGGTCCCGTACCAGGGCTACTTGAACCTGATTATGTATCTGGATCTGCTGCCGGTGTACCACCTTTACCTGATCAAAAACTAGGGTAAGCAAAAGATCTCCTGGCTGACCAATTGAATAATAAGGCAGCAGTCGGCATTTAATAGCATAGTCATTAGCAGCCAATATTTGCGCCCCTTCGGTACTATTCCAGCTTTCATTGACCATTAACTCACAGATGGGGGCTGGTAGGATGGGTATTAGCCAATGATAATCCGCGATGATTACCGGCCTACCACTTAGGGGATCGGCTAAGGCATTGCCAGTATCAATAAACCCGACTCCAGATAGAGTTTGTTCGCCTTGTCTTACTTCTAATTGACACAATTGTCGGATAGCCAGAGTTTTTTGGGTTAACCAGCGGTGGGCTAATACAGTAAGCAAACAAGCGACCGCCAACGCTCCAGGCAACCCTTTAACTGAAGCCGGGGTAAATCCTAAATTAGCTAGTGCATAAGCTGCTCCCCCAGCCAGAAAGGCCAGTAGGTAGAAAAAACCGACAGCTCGCCAATAGGCCAGGAAGGATAACGGTGCCAGAGCTATATATACCATGAACAAGGCAAATAACAGTCGTGGCCATGGTGATACCCATAGGCTGTCCGGATAGAGCACAAAAAACAGGGCAAACACCGCCCCTGTACCTGCCGCTACCAGCAGGCGCCACCACTTGACTTGCATGCCACTCAAAATCGCAGTGAAATAAAGCAGAAGAAAGTCAGCGCCCCAGTTGGTTATTAAAGTCAGGTCAATATAAACGGTCTGCCCATGCATAAGCCCACCTCAGAATTCTGCTGTTAGATTGCCCTGGTGGGTATAACTATGTATATGCCCGGCTTCAAGCGTATACGCTTCTTAGTATAGCTCGACCTTCTTCCAAATAATGTAATATTGTGCCGTACACCCCCGTAATAAACCGTCATTTTAACTCCTAATATTCCTTCTCTCGCCTACGCCTCCCCAATAATAAAATGGGAAAAAGGGGTCAGACCCCTTTTTCCCATTTTGTTATTGGGTTAGTTTTTTAGCTCCGGTTGAATATATCCACTCGATACGGTCGCCCGGCTTTAACTTGTACATTCCAGCGCCAATATTAGGATACTGACCATTAACTCGATATAACCAACCGCTGGTAGGGCCTCGGTCAAATTCTTTCAAGTCTCCGATACCGGCAATATAAGCGGTAACGTAGAATCCCTCGGTAGTTAGTTTAATCCCCACTTTTTCCGCCGCCCGCTTAGTCACTGCAAATACACTCTCGTCCGTTTGTATTGGCAGACTCTCCAACGCAAAAATGGTCTGGTTCTCTCCCACCGCCGTTATACTTATTTGCTCGACATTTGCCGGTTTAGACGGTTTAGTCGCTAAGGGCTGAACAGGTTTAACTTTGACTACTGGTTCCGGTTTGACCATCGGCGGCTTAGGTGCCGGTACAGGTGGAGCTACCGGTGACGAATGTGGTTGTGATTTAGTATCTGCTGATATACTGTGCTGCGTTGGGGTGACAGTTGGCTGCTGATTACTCCCACATCCATTTACGAGTAATAACAGCCCTACCAACCCGGCTACGAGCAGCCTTAACTCCGGTTTGTTCCTGAAACTCATCAACTTCCTCCCTAAAATTATCACTTCCAGCGGCAAGTCTTTTGGCTAATTCTTTTTACGCATAAGAATTGTAGCTGTCATTTCTCGGGTGACTAGACCATTAGGATCAAACTTATTATTACTACCTAGCATTAAGCCGCTGGCTGCCACTTTAGCGATTGCATCTCGGGCGGCAGGGTCTGATAGATTTATATCACTGAAATTGGGAGCCTTACCAGATAGCAAGTTTGGATAAATGCGTACCAGAATCAAGGCCATCTCCTGCCGAGTCACTCCCCGATCCGGCTCAAATTTTCCCTCAGGAGTACCACAAATCCAGCCGCTAGCAGCAGCCCGGGTAATGCTGTCATAATACCAGGCGCCCCGGGTCAGATCATTAAAGGTTACTGATGCCTTTTTCGCACTAACCGGCACCTGCATCCGATCTAACATCGCCACCAATTCAGCTCGGGTTACTTTAAACTGCGGAGCAAAACGCAGAGGTTTAGTTTGTGCCCCTTTAATGATACCCAGTTGATAGGCCTTTTCTACTGACCCTTGAGCCCACCCTGATATCAATGCTGCATCATCAAAACTACTGCTGGAATTACCAAATTGATAGATTGCAGGTTGACCCTGCAGATAACGCTGCCAGGCCGCTAGCGCCATTAATGCTTGTTCACTAGCTGTACTATTAGACTCTTGTTTTAAAATGTGGGCAAAGCCCCCATTATTGTTCTGATACTGCACCCAACGATTGAGCAGGCTACCACCAGCTTTTATAAAACGGGCATCCTCTGGTGATATTCCCAGACTGCATAGTGCTACTATTACCTGGGACGAGCTCTCACTGTTTTCTACTCCACCGCTGATATAGCCACCGTTGCTGAGCTGAACCCCTGACAACCAGTTAAGTGCTTTATCTATAGCGACTTTAACCTCTGGGCGGTGTTGATAAGGTGCCATTGCGGTAAGGGTCATAGCCGTAACATCAACATCGCCAGGAATATCCCGGGTAAGCGCCCAAGCCCCATTCGCTTGCTGCTCAGCCAACAGCCATTTAATCATGCTCTCCTGGTTCCACCTTGCTGATGATGGTATCTCAGCTTTACAGCTATTCAGCGCTAATAACCCATAGGCGACTCCATTGGTTCCCTGCCGAGTAAGCCGGTCATTGTTATATATCAGTTTTAACAAATCCTGACCGCCAATCGACGCCGGGTTGAGACTAAGCGCACCCGCCAGTAAAACCTGCCGTTCCAGATCGGTTACTTTACTTACCTGTCCATTGGCCGCTTTAATAGCTGCTGCCAGCACCAGGCCATAATCCTGTGCTCCCGGTTGGCCAGACACCAGTAAGCCCAATGCGCTCCAGTCGGTCAGCGGCATGGTCTTTAGATAAGCAGCCGTCCGGCCTATTATTGCCGTAGGTGATAACACGGTGTTCTTAACCTGGTCAAGGTTAAAAACCGCAAAGGATGTAAAGTGATCTATCTGACCAGTAACCAGGCCGGTGGAAGCATCAACTACTGCCGGTATTGGCATCCACTGACTGGTCTTGGTATCGTACCAGGCCATAACCAGCTTTCCAGGCTTAATATTATCCAAAGCTACTCGTATGGATACCTGTACTTTTTGTTTGAAAGCGGTGCCACTCGGCCCAAATTCGTAAACTGATGATGCTGCTCCCGGTGCTGCTACGGCACCAGCACTGAGCTCTTTGACCGTTAGCTGCTGTTGCTGGGTCAGGGCACCTACCGGCACTTGTAATCCTACCTCACTCAGGTCAGCCTTAGCTTCACTGGCTGTTCCAGGTTTGGCGGTCAATGAAATGCTGATCTGCTGCGCGGCCAGATCATTTTTTATTTGTAGAGCTTGCTCAGGTTTCATTAATTCAGTCACCTTGTCTACATAGCTAGCAAGGTCGGCACTAGTTAATGAGGTCAAAGTAATCTTAGCCGGGAGGTTAAGGCTTTTTAATTGCCGGTCAATACTACTAAATGATGGCAAGGCTGAAATTATCGGGGTCGATATAACAGCTTCATCGCTTACGGCATAAAACCATTCGATAATATCCCCATCTTTAACCGGCCAGCTCCCAGCCCCAACGCCAGGCACACTACCATTCACCTGATATTTCCAACCACTGGTAGGTCCCTTGTCATATTCCCTTTGCCCCCCAATACTTACCACATAACCAGGTCTAACCTCCAGAGAAATACCCTTAGCGGTTAATACCTGGTTTAGAAGGCTGAGTACGGTAGCCGTACCTTCCCACCTGACTGTAGTCAGCGCAAGTAATTCCCCATTATAACCGTTAATGCTGATTTGCGCTTGATTGCTAACTGGAGGTTGAGTGGGAGTCACCTGCCCCCCGCCAGTTACTATTATCGGTATGATTGGATAGTTATTATCATGGCTGCTAACTTTAACTTGGTAGTTCCCCGGTGGCACCGGTAAAACAAAAGAGAATGTGCCATCAGCAGCACTGCTGCCTTGATTGATATAAACCCGACGGTTCCCCTCGGTAACTTGAACACTGATCTGGCTTAAGGGTTCGGCACTTCCCGTTACCGTGATCCCAGACCCTGACACCACGGCATTCAGATCTGCTCCAT
>JBLNAS010000328.1:0-9248 GCA_050259475.1 Methylocystaceae bacterium | reverse complement strand
TTTTTTAATAAGCTGTTGAGCATCACCTAATTTAGCTTTACCGCAGTGTTTAGCGGGGCTAAACTAATAAAGGTGCTTAATAGAAATGCATTATAAATAAGGGGGAGGGGTTACCACATGGGTTATGAATATCATATCGAGGATAACATTATTATTTTTAGCTTCAATAATGGCAAGATTAATTCCATCAATACCGAGACCCTACAAGGATTAAAGGAAGCAGTTGATCGCTTAAATCAGGAAAAAGAACTTAAAGGAATGGTGCTTACCGGAGCCGGTAAATATTTTTCGGGTGGATTTGATCTTGGTACCTTTACTTCCTTTACTAGTGCTCAAGAGATCAAGGAGTGGTTTGCCTATGAAGAGGACGTGCTCTTACAGGTATTTACGTGCCCTAAACCGGTGGTGGCCGCTATAAACGGCCACGCTACAGCGGCAGGAATGATCTTTTCCATGGCTTGCGACTATCGCCTGGTTATGAATAACCCTAAAATTAAGCTGGGTATGACCGAGATTAAAATCGGTCTGGCCCTATCCCCAACCCAAGGTGAGATCATGCGCTTTGGTCTTGATACTGACAAGAAATTTAGAGATATGATTTTCAAAGGCGAATTGATTAATCCCGCTACCGCAGTGGAGCTAGGTATTTTGGATGAACTGGTGGAAACCCCAGAAGAGCTTATTAGTCGGGCTAAAGAACAAGTTTGTGCTTATATAGATACCCCGGGTCGCCCGTTCATGATGCTTAAGTTCTTGGAGAAGATTCATGCTGCTGATTACTGCGAGGCTGGTCTAAAACGCTATGATTGGGATATCTTAGTTAAAACCTTTACTGATGAGAATGTAATTAATACGCTGAAGATGGTTAAGGCCGCCCTAGGTGCCTAGTAAAGTAAGCACCATGCTCGCAATCCGCTAATTGACAAGCAGCAAATTGGTGGAGCTATTTGGTAAATACCTTGGCTCCACCTTATTATTGGAAGTACTTTAAAGAGGGATGGTTTATGCTTTTATACATCGGGTTTTATTTAGTATTTATCAATGGTCTAACCTTCATAGTATTTGCCATCGATAAACGCCGAGCGCGGCGAGCACACTGGCGGATTCCAGAAAGGAATTTACTCTTATTATGTTCAGTTGGTGGTAGTATCGGAGGCTGGTTGGCGATGTACCTGCTGCGCCATAAGACCAAACATTTAAAGTTTAGTGTTGGTGTTCCTTTGATACTAAGCTTGCAATTGTTGTTAGTGTTGAATTGGCGATGGTTTTTATTTATTTTCTAGGTCGGTTATATCTAGCTTTATAGCAGAATCATTAGAGCGGGGCTAGCCCCGCTCTAATGATTTAACTTAGGCATGTTTGCGGTTGTAAAGCTCATCGATTATCTCGGCATAATTCTCCAGGATAGCCCGTTTCTTAGTCTTTAGCGTGGGGGTTAGTTCGCCCCGTTCCTCAGTAAAACGGTTGGGCAAAATAGTATATTGTTTAATACTTTCAAAGCTCTCCAACTGGCGGTTCACTGCTGCAACGGCCTCAGCTATAGCTGATTTAAGCAGCGGTTTCTCCACAAAATCATTACCTGCCTGAATGCATAACATCATGCCATTAGATTCGCCGGTAACAATCTGGTGGCGTTCATAATCAATATTTTCGCGTTCAAATAATTCCATAAAGTAGGCAAAATTAGGAACGATCAGTGCGGAAATAAAATTGCGTTCATCGCCGATGAAGAAGATTTGATCAATTGCGATGCTGGTAGAGAATAGTCCCTCTAGCTTAAGTGGGGCGACATTTTTCCCAATAGCCAGACAGATGATGGCTTTTTTACGGTCAACAATCTTGTAATAGCCGTCAGCATCCTTTTTCACCAGATCCCCGGTTTTAAACCAACCATCCTCGGTAAAAGCATCAGCAGTCTCTTCAGGTTTATTCAAGTAGCCTGCAAAAATACCGGCTGCACTAGTTTCGAGCTCGCCGTCCTCAGCTACCCGAACCTTGGCTCCACAGCCTTCAGGACCTACCGTCCCGGGTTTACAGGCATTTAAAGGGTTGTCACAACAAGCCGAGGTGGTTTCGGTCAGACCATAGCCCTCCGCAACCGGCACTCCACAGATGTAGAAAAACTTTAACAGGTCGGGGGAAATGCCGGCACTAGCCGAATGAGCACAGCGCAACCGGTTGCCAAATAAGGCTCTCACCTTGGCTAATAATTTATCGGCCAGCGCATACTTCAAGCGCAGTCCTAGCGGTAGCAGTGATTTAACATCAAAATCAGTGGTCATATTGATGCGGCCGTGACTATCGGTTCGATAGGCCAGTACCTCTTCGCCAATTTTAAGAGCCCAAGCAAACAATTTTTGCTTCAGGGGACTGGCTTCCAGCATCTGCCCAAACTGCATATAGATTTTTTCATATAGCCTGGGGACACAGGAAATCCAGGTAGGATTATATTTAGGTAGATCGGCCATCAAAGTAGCTGGGCTGTCAGCATAACAGATGGTAGCACCATTCCAAATTGCTGTCCACTGGGTTACTCCGCGGTCATATATGTGGGCTAAAGGCAGGAATGAAAGGGTAACATCGGTATCATCTAAGCCATTACCACCGGCATGAAAAAAGGTATTTACGCCATCGGAACGGGTAGAAAATGCGCGGTGGGTAAGGATAACCCCCTTGCCCTGCCCGGTTGTACCGGAGGTATAGAGAATGGTAGCCCAGTCATCTAAAGTGATATTCAAGCGGCGTTCTTCATATAAGGGAAGGGTTTGCTCGCGGTGAGCCTTACCTAACTCTAATAATTGGCTTAGGCTAATGATAATCGGGTTATTGCTTTGATACTTTAGATCTAGGACAATTATTTTTTGTAAGGTTGGCATCTGGTCGAGGCCAGGGAGAACCCGGGTCAAAACACTTTCATTGCCAACAAACAAGTATTTACTACTGGAATCGTTAACTATGTAAATAATTTCTTGTAGTGATAAAGTGGGATAGATGGTAACTAGCACCCCAGCACTGCATACAACACCGACATCAACCTGGGTCCAGTAAGGGCTGTTCGCAGCTACGATTGCTATCCGATCGCGCTTATCAAGTCCTAGTGATAACAAACCACAAGCTAGGTTTTCCGATCTTTCCTGCATTTCTTTCCAGGTGAATTCTCCATTATTATCACCATGATATAAGTCGGGGTTAAAACGTTGTACTACCCGATCAGCATAAGTAGTTGCCGAGGCATAAAAAGCCTGGCTCATAGTTTGGCCGTTAATGTATTGGCCCATTTTACAAACCCCCCCAAGGTAAATATTTCTCTCAATTGCAACATTGACTATATTATTGTAGTTTAAAATACTCGGTCATTACTACGTTTATTTCTACGAATTGATAATTTACGAATGAAAATAATATCACTTAACTAAATTGGAGAATTTGTTTACAGCGTCAAAGTTCTAATAACCAGCATGTTAAGCGGCAAACCTTATTACTAGGTTTAGTAGGTTAACCCTCATCTCCGGTTACTGCAATTTTTAGCAATATATAAAAGCCCACAAAGCAATCCGAAAAAACAAATACCATATTATTGCAAATATACCGTATGCTATTAATAATAGGAACTGCGTTAGGGACATTTGTTTCGGTTAGTTGCTGTATGAATTTCTCTACTCGCCATAGCATATTAGTGGTAAATGTCCCCATTCGATGCCAGTTTGCCACTAGTCGATTAATTGCTGTCACCTAAAAGTAAAGGGGGAGGATTTAGATGCCCAACGGATTGTATGAGCACCAAGATCTTATGGATGGCATTGACTTGGCTGTGTTGGCGGTTAGCCGCAATTGGAATGTGCAATATGTTAACCCGGTAGGGGCTCGGTTATTGGCAAAAAGGGTAGAAGAACTGCTGGGTCAGCATTTGTTAAATGCCTGCCCGGAATTGGTTGGCAGTCCATATCAGCAGGCGTTTTTGCAGGTGATGGAGACGGGGCAGCCTCAGCAAATGCAGTTTGAATTCCGTGACCAATGTTTGAAACAACGTTTGTGGCCAACCCCGGATGGAGTTATGGCTATGATTGAGGTAGTCAGTTCCACTGATAGTGAGCCCTATATTGCTGATTATCGAGAAATATTTGATCAGGTTAATGATGCATTGTTTATTTATAATTTGAACACCGCGAGTATTCTTAATGTTAATCGGCGAGCATGTCTTATGTTTGGGTACTCTCGGGAAGAGATGTTGGAATTAAATGCCGTTGATTTGGCGGCAGAAGAGGTTCCCTACACCGGCGACAATCTCTATAAATGGATGAAAAGAGTGGCCCGTGATCAGCGTGAGCGGGTACTTGAGTGGAAGGTTAGGGATCGTGCTGGACGAGTATTCTGGGTAGAAGTGCTTAGTAAAACTACCAGTTTTTATGGGCATCTACATTTGTTGGCGGTGATGAAGGATATAACGCAACGCAAAAATGTGGAATCCCAACTTCGTGTCTATGAGGAACGCTACCGGGAACTTTTTGATAACGCCGTTGAATGTATATATATGATGGATATGGACGGTAACTTTACGGTTGCCAATGATGCCATGCTTAAGGTTACGGGTTACAGTCTGGATGATTTGCTGGGAATGAATATACTTCAGCTGGTGGTGGGTACTTCACGCAGTTTGGTTGAAGAATATTTGCGCTTGAGTAGAGATATTACGCCTGGTAAGCGGGTAAAGCCCTGGCCCATAAACCATGAACTGGAGATCTTGACCCGCGAGGGAATCACCGTAATCATGGAAGTTAATTCCTGGCGGGTCTATCGCTTTGGTAAACCGGCTGCGATTCAAGGCATTGCCCGCAATGTCTCGCGACGGCGGTTGCAAGAGGAACAACGGGGTAAACAGCTGGAATTACTGGAAAGCGTAGTTGATAATATTCCTGATCCCTTGCTGGCAATTGACCTGGAGGGAAGAGTTACCGTGTGGAACCGGGCGATGGAAGAGTACACGAGGATCAAGGCTTCGGAAATGTTGGGTAAGGGTGATTATGAATATGCCCAGAAAATATGCGGAGTCAGAAGACCTTTATTGGTTGATTTAGTACTTAATCCCCATGATGTGCAAGAAGCTTACTCGATCATCGAAAAGGAAAATCATGTTCTAATCGGGCAAACACAGGTAACATTTGGGCAATTTCTATGGGGTAAAGCTAGCCCAATTTGGAATGAGAACGGTGAAGTAATGGGAGCAGTGGAAACTATTCGTGACATCACCGAACAAAAAAGGATGGAAGAGGAACTAGGCAAGACCATTGACGAGTTGGCCAGTCGTTTAGGAACCTAAAGGATAACTTTTAACCTGAACAGCCATGATAATAATAAATTTAATTGGCTGTGGAGGTGAGGTAAGGTGATAGCCCAAAGAGCCCGTGAAATAATGGATTCTATCGGTGTGATCGCCGTACATTATCAGGGACGACAGGTATGGCTAGAAGAAATGCAAGAAGACCAGGTCACCATATCTTTTATCGAGCATCCTGGCCGTACCATGCAGGTTGATATCGGAGATTTGGTAGAACAATAAAGAAGGTCTGCTTATCAGCACTAAGTATGGAAGATTAATAAGGTGAAAACCAGCGGGCTCCTTTATTTAGAGGAGCCCGCTGGTTTTTATTTACCGTTGCTTAGGTCCTCCCAGTGATTATCAATATCTTGACGAATTTCTAATAATAGCAGGCAGAGATCGGGATCAATTGAGCCTTGATCTACTTCTTTGGTTAAAATCGGTTCAATTTCGTTCCAAGCCAGTCCCGCGCGATAGGGCCGGTCTTCTCTCAAGGCACTGAAAATATCTGCTATGGCGATGATACGAGAAGGTAGATCAAGCTGATAAGCCGAATAACCAAAGGGATAACCGTGGCCATTAAGCTTTTCATGATGGTAAGCGGCCCATTGAGGGATCAGAGTACTGGGGGATAATGGCTGTAGTATTTTAAAAGTAAAATAGGTGTGTTGTTTAATCCAATACATTTCCGATACCGAGAGTGAGCCGGGTTTCTCCAAAACCTTATCAGGCACGGATAGTTTGCCAATATCATGGAGTAAGGCTGCTATAGTGACAAAGTCAGTTTCTGCCTGGGATAAACCAACCCTCTTTGCCAACAGGGATGCCACCATACTTACGCCATGAGAATGTCGATGAGTAAAGGGACTCTTGTAGTCAATTACACCAGCAAAAAGATTTGCTAGATCGTAAAGGTCGTCAATTCCGATGTTAGCCGGCTGCCATAGGGGTAAGGCGGTAAGACTTTCGTCCAACCATGGTGAAGCTAATTCTAACCAAAAACTTTCAGCCCGGCTAATTGTCACTAATAGTTCTACTAAATTCGGGTCAAAGGTTGTACCTGAGCCAGCTTGTAGGCGACTCAATATATTTTCGCGTTGTTCAAGAATATGAAGTCCAGGGCGAATTAAAATATCTAAACGATCAGCTAGATGGATTATACGGCTGGTAAGAGGAATTGCGTTTTTTGAGAGGCCAGAGGTATTAGTTCCAAGCCAATGATCATGATGACACCGAATTATAGTATCGATAGCCGATAGAGTTTTAGTACGGGCTACCAGATTACTCCCATTAATACAGTGCTGGTGCGGTGTTTCAAGGTCAAAAGAGGTCAAACAAGATTTCTCTTCCCAGCTAATAGCTCCGATATCATGAATTATTGAACTTTGAAATACTGGCAGTAATTGCTGTTCTGAATTAAAGCCAGCTGCCTGTGCCAAACGGAGGGCAATAATAGCGACTCGTTTGTGGTGATCAGTAATTCCCTGCTGGGTAAAGTCAAGGCTGGTGGAGAGGTTAACTAATAAATGGGGCATATTGATCGGTAATTTAGTGGCTAACATGTCAATCCTCCGTCAATGTGTTACCTTAAAATAGTATTGTGGTGAATATCACTTATGAGAATTATATTATATTTGGCTATTTTAAATCTTTAAAGTTAAATACTGAAACAGATGATCAGCAAAGTGATTGGGAGGTTGTATGTGTGCAGTATCGTACAGGTGGTTTCGGTCGAGTGATAGTAGCCAAAGCTGAGCATGGCGATGATCTGTTACAAGAAATTAGGGAAATATTGAGCCAGGAAAAGATTCAATCTGCCTGGTTAATGATAATTGGTGCATTACAAGAAGCCAGTCTCGTCGTGGGGCCAGAAACTTGTAGTATACCTCCGCAACCAGTTTGGCGTAGGTTTGATGATGGGCGAGAAATCATTGGTATGGGCACCGCTTTTGGCGAAATGGGAGAACCCCTAGTACATTTACATGCCTCCCTGGGTCGTGGTGATGAGGTTTTAACTGGCTGTATTCGTCAGGGAACTAGAGTCTATTTGGTGGTGGAAATTATTATTATGGAAATACTCGGGGTTGATGCAGTACGAGCATTTGATAATGATACTATGCTGCATTTATTGAGCTTTTTATAAATAATTTCTACTTGATTTCTAGGAGTAGTTAGAAAAAGAATTTTCGAAAGTGTCATAATTTACAATAAAAGAACCTAAATAGTGCAATACAACCCATTAATTACTATTTTATGAAGATCTTTTTTCGGTGTTTATTAGCGCCATAAAGTTATCAACGTAATCTCTAGCCGTTACCATAGTGGTGGTAAGCGAAAGCAAGTTATGAAAAAGAGAAAAATGTCGTTAAATGGGTAAAATAGAATAAAAAGATAGAATAGGTGCTATTTACCCAGAACATGTCCTCCCCTACCGTGTTACACTCGTGGCACGGAGAGGAGGCAATTTATGCGACAGAAAAAACAGTATTATCTAGCTCTAATCTTAGTTACAGCCTTTTGTCTGGTGTCGGTCATTAATGCTCCGGCTCAGGCAGCCAGTTCTTACAATATTGCCACTAGTAATTCGACGTATCAAACTAAGGTCTATGTAATTGACAGTGGGGTTGCAGGCCCGACCGTAATGGTGGTAGGTGGCGTGCACGGCAATGAAACAGCTGGGTACCGAGCCGCTGGCCAAGTTAAGGATTTCACCGTCAAAAAGGGACGCCTGATCGTAATTCCTGAAGCTCACAAACCTGCCATTGCCAGAAAATCTCGTACTTATAATGGCAATGATTTAAACCGTGACTTCCCACAGGGGAGTACCCAATCAGCTGATTCTTATATTGCCCGTGAAATTTATCAGGTGGTAAAGAATTATGATGTTGATTATCTGGTTGATTTGCATGAAGGCTATGATTATTACAAGAGTAGCAGCAGCACCTCAGTTGGTCAGTCCATCATTTATTACCCTCGCAATGATGGTAAGACCATTGCTAATAAGGTGGCTAGTAATTTAAACTTGAGCATCAGCTCATCTTACCGTCAGTTTAGTGTTCTTAGGTATCCGGTTGGGGGCAGTTTGGCTCGAGCGTCTGGACAATACCTGGGGGTTACCAGCTTTATCTTTGAAACCAGTCAAAAACAGGATCTAGACACCCGAATCAAACAGCAACTAAAAGCTGTAAACACTATTTTGGGTTACCTTAACATGAAATAAGTGGAGAAGCAATTTTAGTTAAATATTAAGAACTGGCGAACAATGGCTCTGGGAAACCGGAGCCATTGTTCTTTTTTGGGTAAATATTTACTCAAGCTAGTTGGGTTCATAGTTTGAGCTAGCACCTGCGGGCAGCGTTGACCGGTATAAATCATGGGATAGTAGCTTTTAGCTTCGGGCTGATAATTGTTCCATGTGGATTTGGGCTGCAATTCGATAAACAGAATTATAGAGGAGATATAAATCGTTTGACTAAGAATACTCACGGTGATCCTTTTGACGCTAATAACTCCATCGTCAAGATAAATTAAATTGTTGCGATATTTAAACCAAGGATAATAAAAGACACCAAAGTTAAATATCGATGGTTAAGTTATTTCCCGGGAAATAACAGGTAAGAAACTCAAAATTATCGCAATAGAGATAGCTTAATCTAAACCTCGCGTATACCCAATGATTGTTTCTAATTATTTCTCCGGCTTGGATGGTGAGATGGTTAGGCAAAGTGATGCCGCATGGAGAGTGGGAAGTTACTGTGCTTTCAGAACAAAAACCAGGAATGTTGAAATCGCTTCTTGATGATAATTGTCTTATTGAAGTGAGGGCCGCCAGACAGTAGTGAAACCAGTAATGCAAGTTCAAGTACATATTGTTCATATAGAGCAAAGATATGGGGTAAATTCCCCAGCCTGCTTTTGGTACGGCAAGTTG
>JBLNAS010000327.1:0-4451 GCA_050259475.1 Methylocystaceae bacterium | reverse complement strand
ATTAATTATCCTAACGATTACGACTTTACCAGAATCACGGAATACAAATACCTTACCGGACAGAAACACCAAATGACCACTCTCTCTCGGGAATATCCAAGAGCTGAAGGCGATCCCTATTATCCAATTCCTACTCCAAAAAACCAGCAACTTTACCTCAAGTATGCGCTGGAAGCCGAAAAACTAGCTAATGTCTCCTTTATCGGGCGGTTAGCTGAGTACCGGTATTATAGTATGGATCAAGTAATTACCCGGGTGTTTAATTGGCTAAGAGATAAATCGGTTGGCTTGTAGGCCGCCACCTTTTCCCTTAACCTCTTACTGTCCTCTTAAATCGGGGATATGATTGAGATCTTATTTAATCCCCTTACATAACGACTTCAAGACAAATCAAATCTTCTCCCAGGTTTCCACTCCGCCATTTACTACCGTAAACAGCGGATGGGGATCTGGTTCATTGACCTCCTGCAGTAACAAGTATTGGGCGGGGGATCGTTGTTGCAGTTTCTGTAATAACCACCCCAATTCATAAGCCAACTGGCCACGGGTTACATTTATTTTACCAGCCCATAGTGGGGTAATTATTTTACTGCGGTTATAATTAAATCCCCTCTGCTCAGCCTCAACACTCACCTGATCCAAATAATATCCGATTGCTGCTACCGGATCGTCTACCGCCCTAAACCTGATCAAT
The DNA here is from genome assembly GCA_050259475.1 of Methylocystaceae bacterium. Classification (GTDB taxonomy): domain Bacteria; phylum Bacillota; class Syntrophomonadia; order Syntrophomonadales; family JBLNAA01; genus JBLNAA01. The sequence continues at coordinate 3,757 of JBLNAS010000327.1, read as the reverse complement.
TGCGGATGATGACGATAGCCTTTGGTTTCTCCTCGTAGCACCTTCTGGGCTAGCAATCCTTCCCGCCATAAAGCCGTCAAGCCCGCTTTATCCAAATATTGTGGGTGAATACTCCATAATCTCAAGCATTTAACCTCCAGATCGAGAAATTGAGCACCATCGCAAAGGTTACCCACAATAAGTAAGGCAAATTCATTAAACCCGCCCAGGGCTTAACGCGGTAATAAGCTATTATCATCCATATAATAAGTAGCCAGAGAATTACTATTGTCGCTAAGCCACCGAGAGGAGATTGGAGACCAAAGAAAACCACTGACCAGAGCACATTGAATACTAACTGTAGAACAAAAACTAGCAATGCGCGTTGGACATCCTTCCTGCCAGTCCCCGCTTGCCATACCAGGTAAGTGGATACTCCCATTAACAGATAGAGTACACTCCAAACTGGTCCGAACCAAGAATTAGGTGGTGCAAATCCTGGTTTTTGCAATTGGTGGTACCAATTTAAGTTAGGTATCGTAAAGCGGCTGCCGACAAAACCTGCTCCGACCGCAACTAATATACTAATTAGAAACTTCCATAGATTTGATACAACTAGTACCATAAATAACATTCCTCCCATTTGTTGTTTCTTCCATATTTTTCTTATTGTATAATATTGTCATTACCATTAATATGAACAGCGTAAAATTTAATTATTAGATTCTGTACTCAATTGTTGAAAAAGCATCCATATCAATTTGAGACATTTTTGCAATATTTCGAAATTACGCAAGATTTAAATATTGTTTTTTGTAATATTTTGTACTCCTTTTGTTTAATTACTATGCTAATATGTAAAAAGAACATTGTCGTTTTAGCAGTTGTTATGTCGTTTTGCAACATATCTCTAGGTATTCGTTGAAAATAGTTAACCCATGAACCCTGGGGGGGTTCCGTTAGTAAAAACAAAAATAAGTTTGGGGAGGTATATGTTGAATGGATTTTAAGTTGAACGAAGAACAAGAAATGATCAGAAGTATGGCTGCTGATTTTGCCGCCAATGAGATCGCTCCTTATGCCATCGAGTGGGATAAGGCTGACGAAGTACCCTTTGATACCATCCAAAAAATGCAGGATCTCGGAATTATGACCATTGGTGTTCCTGGCGAATACGGTGGTGATGGTCTGGATTGGCTCTCTAAGTACCTGGTAGTTGAAGAAATCGGTGCTGGTGATGCTGGTCTAGGTACCTGCGTGGTTGCTTCTACCCTGCTTGCCTCCGATCCAATTTGGGTTGGTGCTAACGATGAGCAGAAAAAATGGTGGTATGGCCGGATGTTGGAAGGCGCAGTATGCGGTTTCTGCCTGACCGAACCTGGTGCTGGCTCCGATGCTCTCGGCATGACCACCAAGTGTGTTAAAGATGGTAGTGACTGGATCCTAAATGGCACCAAACAGTTTATTACTAATGGCGGTTTTGCCAAGAACTTCTCGGTATTTGCCACTCAGGATAAGAGCTTAGGCAACAAAGGTATCAACGCTTTCATGGTAGATCGTGATATGCCTGGTGTTTCTATTGGTCCTAAGGAAGACAAACTCGGTATCCGTTCCACTAGCACCACCCAGGTTATCTTTGAAGATGTTAGAGTTCCTGGCTGGATGTGCCTCGGTGGTGAAGGTAAAGGAACCCCCATCCTGATGGAAACCCTTGACCTTTCCCGTACTGCAATTGCCGCTCTGGCTACTGGTATTGCTACCGCTGCCCTTAAGGCTGCTGTTGCCTATGCTAATGAAAGAACTCAGTTTGGCAAGCCGATTTCCAGCTTCCAGGCTATTCAGTTTATGTTAGCTGATATGGCTACTGCTGTTGAGTGTGCACGTCTGCTCTACCACAAGGCTGCCTATTTACAGGACAATGAACTGCCTTTCAAGCTTACCTCCAATATGGCAAAAATGTTTGCTGCTGATACTGCAATGTGGGTTTCTACTGATGCAGTGCAGATTTTTGGTGGTTACGGCTATACCAAGGAATACCCGGTTGAGAAGTACATGCGCGATGCCAAAATCATGCAGATTTTCGAAGGTACCGTTCAGGTACAGAGAATGGTTATCGGCAAGTATCTCACCAAGGATGGCTACAACGCTTACTAGAATTCAAGTATTGAAAACCCCGGAGCCTTGTGCTTCGGGGTTTTATTAATTTATGCCCAATCATATCCCCGCTTTAGTTAATTTGTCCGGGTTCATCCCACAACATATCAATAAAAATATCAGCTAAAACTGGATCAAACTGAATACCAGCACAGTTCTCTATTTCTCGCAGTGCATCACGCGAAAGCATGCCTAAGCGGTAAGGTCGGTTGTTGGTCATCGCATCATAAGCGTCAGCCAAGGCCAAGATACGACATTCTAACGGGATATCTTGTCCCCTTAAGCCTTCTGGGTAACCCTTACCATTCCACCATTCATGGTGTTTAAGAATTAACCCCGCCAAAGAGGATAATTCGGGAGAAGCCAAGGCAATCCGATGGCCAATCTCACAATGGCGCTTCATTTCGTTGTATTCTTCAGTCGTTAATTGCCCAACCTTGAATAGAATTCGATCCGGTACCCCTACCTTTCCAATATCATGAAATTGGGCCAAGAGTCGAAGACTGGATATGGTATTCTCCGTAAGACCCAGTTTTTTTCCCATACGGGCGGCCAACTCCTGTAAGCGCTCAGCATGACCCTCAGTAATAAAGTCACGGGCTTCAAGTGCTCTCATCAAGGTGTGTACCACTGCGCTGCGTGCACTTTTGCTTCGATTAAGCTTTAGCCGATACATCTCATTGTCTGCTTCTTTATAAACATCACGCATGCTGGTTACTCGATTATCACGCACCGCCATCCCCACCGAAAGACTTAGCGGCAAATCCGGATTATCCTCATTGTAATAACCAACGCCTTCATAAATGCGGTAAACTAACATTTCCAGTTGATCATGGTTGCTACCCGGCAATAGGATTGCAAATTCATCGCCACCTACTCTTGAAACCACATCGCTTTGTCGGAAACACTGTTTTAGCACTGCCGCGGTTGATATCAACAATCGGTCGCCCGCTTCATGTCCTAGAGTATCATTTACCAGTTTCAGTCCATCCAAGTCGCAAACCACAATACCTACTGGATCATAACGTCCACTATTTAATCGCTCCATTTCAGCTTCAAAGTAAGTTCGATTGTACAACCCAGTAAGTTGGTCATGCACACTTAAAAACCTGAGATCATCTTCCAGTTTTTTGCGCTCAGTAATATCACGACTACTTAAAATTACCCCAGTAATTTTCCCATCTTCACGCACTGGGTTAACAACCGTCTCCGTCCAGATATAAGTACCATTAGCATGTCGAGAACGTTGCTGGTTTCTTGAGGTCTCTCCCTGCTGCAATGCCACTTTTAGCTTATTTATACTGGCAGCTACATCCTCGGGATGTACCAAGTCAGCTAACGTAAGATGCTTCATCTCCTCAACCTGATAACCCAAAACCGTATAATGAGAAGGGCTGGCATACAGTACTTTACCCTCCAAGTCCAGCCGGCTAATCAGGTCAGTCATATTATCAGTTATTTGGCGTAGGATAGCCTCACTTTCAGTTAGGGCTTGGGCGGTTTTCTCCCGCTCGGTGACGTCCTCCCCCAGAATAACAATACCTTCAACCTCCCCTTCAGGAGTGTAGAGCAGCGAACTGATCCACCGCAAACGATGCCTCTCGCCTTTTTGATCATAAAGAGG
>JBLNAS010000326.1:0-2531 GCA_050259475.1 Methylocystaceae bacterium | reverse complement strand
TTCCCTTAACTAGCTCAGTTAGGACACTGGAGGTTGCGATGGCAGCAGCGCAGCCAAAAGTCTTGAATTTAATATCTTCAATAATATCGTCCTTTAATCGAAATGAGACCCGCATGATATCTCCACAGGAAGCATTACCTACTTCCCCGACACCATCGGCTTTTTCAATTTCTCCTACATTTCGAGGATTCATGAAGTGATCCATAACTGTTGGTGTGTACATAATGGTTAGACTCCTTTCTTATATATAGGTGACATTTCCCGTAAGCGAGAGACTATACCCGGTAATACGGCAAGTAATTGATCAATCTGTTCAATGGTATTGTCCTTACCCAGGGTTAAACGTAATGACCCGTGGGCAACTTCATGTTTAAGGCCTAGTGCGATTAGAACATGAGAAGGGTCAAGTGAACCCGAGGTACAGGCTGATCCACTGGAAGCCGCGATCCCTTGCAGGTCTAACATAATGAGCATTGATTCACCTTCTACCCCGGAAAACACAAAGCTGGTGTGACCGGGTAAGCGAAGTTCAGGATGACCAGTTAAACTGGCATCAGGAATACTATCTAGAATACCCTGGCTTAAATAGCTGGCCAAGGAATTAAGATGCAAGGTGCGATCCGCCATTTCCAACCTGGCTAGTTCGGCGGCCTTACCTAAGCCGATAATACCAGGTACATTTTCGGTTCCTGAGCGCCATTTGCGCTCTTGACCGCCACCGTGTACCAATGGCAACAACTTAACACCTTTGCGCAAATAAAGAGCTCCGACCCCCTTGGGCCCATAGAATTTGTGAGCTGATAAGGTTAATAAATCAACCCCTAGCTCTGTAACCGCAATTGGGATTCTGCCAGCTGATTGAACAGCATCAGTATGAAAGAGTATACCGTGGGCTTTAGTAAGTTTTCCAATCTCAGCCAGTGGCTGGATGGTTCCGATTTCATTATTAGCATGCATGATGCTTATAAAAATAGTATCCTCACGAATAGCTGCTCTTAACTGTGACAGTTCGACCAAACCATAGGAGTTTACTGGCAGTACGGTTACTTCATAGCCTTCTTTTTCCAAATAATGAAAGGTATCAAGTACCGCATGGTGTTCGATAGCGCTGGTTATTAAATGCTTGCCTGGTTTGGTACTGGCTTTAATAGAACCAATAATAGCCAGATTATCTGCCTCAGTGCCTCCGCTGGTAAAGACGATTTCAGCCGGTGTGGCTCCGATTAAATTGGCGACCTGTTGGCGCGCATTATCTATAGCTTCTCGCGCTTGTCGACCCCATTGATGTACACTGGAAGGGTTGCCATAATTATCGGTAAGCATATTGTAGATTACAGTTGCTACCCGGGGGTCGACTGGAGTGGTAGCACTATGGTCAAAGTAGGCGTTCTTCATTAAAATCAGCTCCCTGATGTTGGTTTGGTTATATCATACCACCATGCTAGGAATTAATAAAGTGTTTATGGTGATAAAACACTATTAGTGTGCTAGGTTTATTGACTATTATTCCAACTTGCGGCGAAATAAATGTTTTAATAGTATCCCTGAAACGCCGAGGATGTGCCTAATATATCCCAAATTGCCATTAAATTGTGGTTTCAATGTATGAGATTGCAAGTGTATAATAAACTATGCCCCGAAAAGGGCGTTGTATAAATGTTTTTTATTGTTGTTGATAATTGGGGATGCCAATTTGGCAGCGGGTTCTCTCCGCATCAGAGGGGAGGGACGCAGTATCGACGAACAGGAACTGCTTAAAAAGGCGCGCTCGGGTGATGTAATGGCTTTTGAGCAGTTGGTGGCGAAATATCAGCAAAAAGTCTATAGCTTGGCTTTCCGCTATATGGGGAATGAGGAAGATGCCAACGACATGTCTCAGGAAGCATTCTTAAAATCCTTTAAGTCACTTCGTAATTTTAAAGGGGATTCTTCCTTTGGAACCTGGCTGTATCGTATAACCACCAATGTCTGCCTGGACGAACTGCGACGACGAAAAAGAAGGAACCAACATTTTTCCTTACTATCAATTGATGAACCAGTAGCTACCAGTGACGGTGATGAACTAGAGAAAGAAATAGCGGATTCAGCTCCCTTGCAGGATACTATTATTGATCGAAAAGAGTTTTCAGAGTACATAAACAACTTGCTTGATCAAATGAAGCCTGAATACCGGACAGTTATTATCCTGCGCGACATTATGGATTTCAGCTATGAGGAGATTGCTCAGACTTTAGATTGTTCGATTGGGACGGTCAAATCCCGGATTAACCGGGCTCGCAATCTTCTTAAGAAAAAAATGGTTAACCAGGGACTGTTTTAAGGAACAAGTTTCCTTTTCCCTTCGTCATAAGAGCAAGAAGGGGGACGCCTGGATGAAATGCCATGAATGTCGAGATCTATTGTCACCATATCTGGACAATATGACCTCAGATGAAGAAAATAAGCGCATTACTGTTCACCTTGCTGCCTGTAGCGGTTGTTACCGTGATATGTAGGAGATGAAGCTTATGCTGGAAGGACTTGGCTTCTTT
>JBLNAS010000325.1:0-5025 GCA_050259475.1 Methylocystaceae bacterium | reverse complement strand
CTACCCCACCTTTATGTAAGGCACACACTACCGGTATATGCAGAGAAATGTCTTTTACCGCTACCTAAGTCACTGCTTAATACCTTGAGTTTTTAATTAGCAGGATATTTTTGGTATTTGGAGAAACCTAGTGAAGGATCTCTACCCGTGAGTTTTCACTTTTCGCCTTCAGTAACTGAGCCGAAATTTTAGCCGCCGGTTCCGCTTCCCTTTGTCGGCTTGCCGGGTCTTGGTCATCGGTAAGAATCGAGGTTGTTTAATTTGGCAGTTCAAAATAAATGGGGTTTGACTGGTCCCTATAACGGGATATATATGATAACTACTGCCATGCCGTTCCCCCTCAAATCAAGCAATGGCTTTATTGCTGATTCCGGTTCGGGCTGGGTAATAATCGACGGTGGAGTTAACACTGAAGTTAATCGGCGGGTCTGGGAAACTGCCCTGCATAATATCGGTATCTCCTGGCCACAAATCAAAGCCATTTATCTCACCCATTACCATCATGATCACCTGGGTTTAGCAGGATGGATGCAACAGCAAGCCGATGTACCAGTATATATTGCCGCTCCAGATGCTCGAATGGTAGAAAACATTTTACATTTATCCGTCAGCGATTACAGGGACCGTTTTCAGGACGAATGCCTTAGTCATGATTGGAGTCGGGAATTACAGCTGCTACTAGCTAAGGATGTGGTTAGCATTTCCTATCTACTTGATCCGCTGCCTGAGCTTTCCATATTTCCTGAAGCTTCTAGCTTTCAAATGGCAGATTATCTGATGACAGCGATACCCATTCCCGGACATACCGATGGCCACTTAGCATTTACTGGCAATGGAGAAATAATATTTTCCGGGGATAACCTTTTAGCCTATTACCAATTGCACGCAACAGATTGGCCTCATAACTTGCACCCCAATCCATTACAACTATTTATTAAAGCGATGGCCAATTTAGAGTCTCTACCTATAAGGCAAGTATTTCCCGGACATGGCCCGGTATTTGATAACTTTAGTGAACGAATACAGTTATTATACCAGCACCATCTTGGACGTCTTAACCAGGTTAGCAAAATGTTGACGCGTCCGATGACTGCCTGGGGGCTAGCACAAATGGTCTTTCCTAAGGCTGAATACATCCACATCAAACGCCTAATTCTGGCTGAAACCCTGGCCTATTTGCAATGGTTAGAATATCACGGTTTTGTCTTAACTCATTCCAGGGACGGTATTGTTTACTACCAACCAGCTACCGACTTGGCTAATTCATTAACCATGGAGCAACTGTTTTTAGAAAACCCCCCAACCCTCTAAGGGTTTTGATTACCGCCCATCATTTTTACTAAATCAACTACTTTGGTATTAGGTGGAATTTTAAACCTCGATGGCGGCTGAGGTGTTACCTGTATATCTGTATATTCGACTACACAGCTATTACCATCGGGGTCGGTACTCTCAACTCGCACCGGAATTCCCCAGTCGGTTCTGACCCATAGTTTTAAATGCGCTTGACTTTGTGGGTCTTGCGCCAGTATCAGTCGACATTGGGTATTGTGATATTTAGTTTCGCCTAAAAGGTTAATCCGATCGTTTAATATGCCCTGGAGGTAATCTTCTGGAGAGGCAACTAAATCCGGGGTATCATCGGCCACCATCTTGACCACTTGCTTTTGCTGAGGATAATAGATATCTACCATTTGTTGCCGGCGGTCATAGATCGCGACCACCTTTTGCCCGTCAATGGTCGTTTCGGCTCGTCGCTGGCTACCACTGGCCCAGACTTGACCAGTTTTATTATCCCCATTGATGTTGATGGTGTAATGGTAACTATAACCCTTAATCGATTTAGTCCTGGTGATTAAACTGGCTACGGTTTGCTTACCGATATTAGTTTTAACTTTGACCACCGGCTTATTATCATCCTTACCAGATGCGCCGCAACCACCCAAAGCCAGTATTAAACAGAATAATAGGCTCCAGCACATAGCCCTTGTAATTCTCATGGCGTTCCCCCATCCATAATTTTTATACATTATTTTCCATTTATAAAATATACGGCATTTCCCGTCCCATTACCTTTAGTTATTTTCTAGTTTTTGCCGACAAAATAACCGCCCTTCACCAAAGAAGAGCGGTTATTATAATCCTAGTATTAATTTTTGGATCAGCCTAATCTATTGGTACAATTCCTCAATCTTCTCGGCAAAGTTTTTGATAATATTACGGAATTTGCTTTTGAGGGTAGGCGTAACCTCATCAAGATCAGGCATAAATACGCGATTTGATAAACAATACTTCTTTATGGTCTCGTATTCCTCTAAAGCACTGTTAGCTTCAGCAATATCAGTTGCTACTAATTTTTGTACCTCGGGATGAGTGATAAAATCATCGCCCACCTTGACCGTGAGCCCATTAACTTTTACCATTTGCGCCTCATCAAATTCAATCCCCTGGCCTTTTAATACGGCGGCAATATAATCAAACTTGGGCACCACTACCGCCGATACAAAACGGCGATCATCACCAACGGCACAAACCTGTTCCACGTAATGGGCGGTCGTGAACCGGCTCTCTACCTTGGCCCGGGGTACCTTTTTACCAGTATCCAGCACCATAATACTCTTCTTGCGGTCAATAACCTTGTAATAATCAACGTTAAATTTACTGTTATGAACTACCATTCCAATATCTCCGGTGTGGAAATAGCCATCATCATCGAAGGCTTCGGCAGTCGCTTCTGGATTATTATAATACCCCTGGAACAGATTACCCCCCCGGGCTAAAATTTCCCCATCTTCCCCAAGTTTAAGTTGGTTAAACGGGGTAGCCGGGCCCATACTGCCAGGAAGAATTGCCCGCATGTGACTAAAGTTAATGGCATTCATCGATTCAGTTAGCCCGTAGCCTTCAAAAATCCGTACTCCCATGGCAATAAATAACTTACAGAGCTGGGCCGGCAGCCCGGCTGATGCTGAGGTAGCAGCCCGGTAATTTTTACCGAGCAAAGCCCGAACTCGGCTAAAGACATTGGCATCAGCCCACTCATACTCGGCTCGCAATTCCGCCGGTAGATCAGCGAAAAAGTCGGTATCGATACCCATATCAATGAAACCTTCTTCATCGGTACGGTAATCAACCACCTTGAGCCCGATTGCCATAGCTTTCTCAAATGCAGCCTTACTTTCTGGAGTGGCAGCGGCCATATCACGCATCGCCATATAAATACGTTCAAAAATTCGTGGTACGGCACAGAACCAAGAAGGGTTAAAAATCTGAACATCACGTATTAAAGTGGCTGGCGATTCACAATAGGCAACAGCTCCTCCAGTGGTAACTGTCATCATTTGACCACACTGACGTTCATAGGTGTGTGACAGTGGCAAAAAGGATAATGATATATCATTTTCTTCTATCATGAGACCATTTTCTACGAAGCGAATGCTATCGGCAGCGCAGGCATTCATTATACTCTCATGCGTATGCACGGCGCCCTTGGGATTGCCCGTGGTGCCCGAGGTATATACGATAGTAGCCATATCCCATTCGTTAATGGCTTTGCATGCTTTCTGATAGGCATAAGGATGGGTAAAGAGATATCTTTTCCCCCGCTCTATCACCGCTTCCAGGTAAACAAACTTTTCATTATCTGGGCAGGAGGTGTGAGGGTCCATTAGGATAACCTTCTCGAGAGTTGGCAGATTATCCATATGGGCTAGCAGCTTATTTATCCCCTCTTGTTCACGTACAAATACCACCCGCGAACCTGAATCATTGATGATATATTGCATCTCGGCGGCTGAGAAAGTCGGATAAATAGTTACCGTCACCGCGCCACAACTGAGAATAGCAAAGTCACTCCACAACCATTGGGGGCAATTATAAGCCATAATAGCTGCCCGATCCTGAGGTTTTAATCCCATATCCATCAGGCCACAGGCCAAATCACGAACTAGTAAATAAACCTCCGAATAACTATTTGAGGCAATCTGTGTCGGTTGTGAGAAATCAGGCTGATATAACTGGCAGGGGCGATCACCGAACTTGATACAACTGCGGTTAAACATTGCGGGTACCGTGGAAATAAAAATGTCTTCTCGGGTAATGTCTTTACCAGTATTCACTTACACACCTCCATTTTTTTAGATACGCGTCAATTTCAAAATATTCTTATTCTTTAAATTCTATTTTAAATTACTATAACTACGATTAGTAAAAATATTTGTTGAACTATTTATATATAAAACGACAAAAACCACCGTGCACCTTTCTTAATAGACGCCCAGTGGTTTTACTTCTTTTATAAATAATTACTGTATTAAACTATTTTCGCCAAAAATTCCTGGGTACGCGGTTGGCGCGGAGAAGTAAAAATTTGTTCCGGCGAGGCTGCTTCGACAATCCGTCCTTGATCCATAAAAATAACTCGGTCAGCCATCTCCCGGGCAAACCCCATTTCATGAGTAACCACAATCATGGTCATCCCACTCTTCGCCAGTTCCTTCATAACCGCTAGTACTTCACCGACCAATTCTGGATCCAGGGCACTTGTCGGTTCATCAAACAGCATAATATCTGGCTGCATAGCTAAAGCCCGAGCAATAGCTACCCGCTGCTTTTGCCCCCCGGAAAGCTGCGCCGGATAGGCATCAGCCTTTTCGACTAACCCCACCTGAGCAAGCAAGGCCAATGCCCGTTCCTGGGCCACATTTGGGTTCATGACCTTCAAGGTTACAGGAGCCTCGGTAATATTCTCCAGTACTGTTAAATGCGGAAACAGGTTAAAACCCTGAAAGACCATGCCCACACGACGTCGCAATTGGCAAACTTGGTCTTTTTGTCGGCGGGAAAGTGCATGCGCCAAGGGGACTTCGTGATCCTTAATCCAAATCTTACCGGCCTCAGCCGGTTCCAAGCGGTTAATACAGCGCAAAAGTGTGCTCTTCCCTGAACCACTAGGACCGATAATAACAACTACTTCGCCCGAGGCAACCTGGAGATCAATGTTTTGCAATACTGCCAGTGGTCCAA
>JBLNAS010000324.1:0-5030 GCA_050259475.1 Methylocystaceae bacterium | reverse complement strand
TCGTTAATGATTGCCAACGTTCTTCATAGGCGCCAGGGTGATTAGCAGCAAAATTTCTTCCCAATTCCCGCAATTCGTCAATATCGATTACTTGCTCATTTCCCGCTCCGGCGCCAGCTTGCAGCACAATAACCTTTTCTACAGTTTTTATCTCTGGCAAAGCTGCTACTACCCGTTTTAGCACTTCAGCATCACCAGCCACAATATAACGTGCAGTTGAATGATTAGCTATGAAGATCAGTTCCTCAGCAGTGAGGGTTGGATATACACATACAGTTACCCCTCCAGAAGTGAGTATGGAAAAATCTGCCCATCCCCAATCAGCAGCTGTACGTGCCATTAGACAAACATTATCCCCCGGTTTGATGCCTAAGGCGATTAAACCGGTTGCCATTTCCTCTACTATCTGAGCAAACTGCCGATAGGACAGGCTCTGGAAAACCCCTTCAACCTTGAACATTTGCGCTGGGCGCTCGCCAAAATTCTTCACGGTAGTGTGAAAAGTATGGGCTAAGGTAGGTGTAGCCGCAACAAAACCATCCAACAAACTCATTACTAAAATCCTCCTGTCGTCTCATTATTTCATTAAGTAATAATATTCTGGTAATTGCGCCTAAACCCTGCATTATTTGTTCCCCAAGTTGCCACAATTTTCTTACTTTGTCCACAAAAAAGCTGTACCCGCTGGTACAGCATATATAACGCGACGGGCAGAATCTTGCGATTCTGCCCGTCTTAATTTACCCCCACCTATATCTTAGCTATTCTTTTCTCTATCTAATCACTTTAACCGGAAGCTTAGGCTAACTTCGAACTTGAGGTCCATAAACCCATCTTATCAGCTTCCTTAACCAGTTCATCCCGCAGATCAGGATGAGCGATGCTAATCAAAGCCTGCGCTCTTTCCCAAGTGGATTTACCCTTTAATTCAGCCTTACCGAACTCGGTAATTACATACTGAACTACTGTACGCGGTACAGTAACGGTGTTACCCAGGGATAAAGTAGGCATAATTCTTGACTTCAGGTTACCTGCCTTATCGGTGTAAGTTGAGGCTAAGCAGATAAGACCCTTCCCCCCACGGGAACGATAGGCGCCAAAGATAAAGTCAAACTGACCACCGGTACCAGAAATCTGGCGGGTACCAGATGCTTCCGATGCTATCTGACCAAAAAGGTCAATTTCAACACAGTTGTTTATACCAACAACTTTGTCATTACGGCTTATTACACTGGGATCGTTGGTATATCCAACATCATAAGAAGCACATACCGGGTTATTATCGAGGAAATCATACAGCTTCTTACCGCCCATAGCAAAAGTGTACACCATCTTACCGGGATCAATTTGCTTGCATTTTCCAGTTATCCGTCCGGCTTCGTACATGTCCACATAGGAGTCAGCTAACATTTCGGTGTGAACACCCAAATCTTTCAAATCAGATTGGGCAATAAACTTACCAACCGCATTGGGCATGGCACCAATTCCTAATTGTAGACAGGAACCATCTTCAATTTCGGTCATTACGATACGAGCAATCTTCTCATCGGTTTCGCTAATTACTGGCGCTGGTATCTGGGGTACTTCCCAGCTAGATTCAATCAGGTGGCTAACCTGCGATATATGGATCGACTCGTTGCCACCGCCCAAACATACGGGAACTTGATCATTAACTTCTAGGATGACAAAGTCAGCTTCATCACACTGAGCTTTAATAAAAGAAGTCGAGGTACCGAAATTAAAGAAACCATGTTCATCCATCGGTGCCACGGTAGCGAAAACCACATTAGGTTTAGGAGCTTCGCCACGATAATAGAGCCCTGGTCCCTCATGATAGAGGAAGGGTATATAATTGCACAGTCCCTTATCATGCAGTTTTCTCTCGGCTCCGGAAAAATGCCAACTGCTATAGATAAAGTGTTTACGATCAGTATCTGCTAGCACGGCTTTGGATGGAAACGGGGTGGTAACGCAGATGATTTTAACATCAAATAACTCATCGACCCGTTTGCCCAGAGCTTCATCAAGGGTGCGTGGTGCCATTACAAAGTGACTATAAGCAACATAATCACCTGATTTAACTACTTTAACCGCCGCATCAGCGTTGGTTATTTTTTTCTGGTATTCTTCCTGATATCCCATGACTAAAATCGCCTCCCCTAATCCATTTACCATTTGAACAACATCAATTTCAAAGTAGTTATAAGTGCATTTTACCTGAAGTTATAAGGGAATAACTCCAGGTAAATCTTAACTCCCCGCTTTGTGCCTGTCCAGCTATCGAACTAACTTCCTAATATTTAGAATATTGATACTCCGATTGGCGGCACCTTATAATAGAACGTTAATTTATTAGAACGGCGCCGTAGTTGCGGCGCCGTTCTATACGATTTTAACTACAATTTACAGTATTTCCACTATGGTGGCCAGAGCCGGTCCACCACCAACGCAGAGGCCGGTGCCCAGATATTTTACACCCTGGCGCTTGGCTTCATAGATACCGGAAACAATAAGTCTGAGGCCGGTCATACCAATGGGATGGCCGAGAGCAATACCAGAACCATTAGCATTGGCGATATCAGTACTCAAAATCATTCCAAATTCGCTCTTCAGCAAGCGTCCAACACCGAGCCACTGTGCAGCAAAAGCTTCATTCACTTCCCAGTAACCGATATCTTCAAATTTTAGGCCAGCCAGCTTCAGGGCTTTGGGAATAGCATAAGCCGGACCAACACCCATGATTGCAGGATCAACGCCAGCAGTCGCACTAGACAATATCTTGGCCAATGGTTTGACGCCAGTAGCTTTAACCGCAGCGCCTGACATGAACACAGAACCTACAGCTCCATCGTTAACACCAGAAGCATTACCCGCAGTAACCGTGCCGCCTTCGGGCTTAAAGGCTGGCTTCAATTTGCCCAGAAGTTCCATTGTGGCATCAGGTCTGTAGAATTCGTCTTTCTCAAACATGACGACACCCTTTTTGCTCTTGACTGGAACGGGAACGATTTCTTCGGCAAATATACCTTTTTCCCAAGCAGCGGCGGCGCGATTGTGACTGAGTACAGCCAAAGCGTCCTGCTCTTCACGACTAATATTGAATTTGGTAGCTACGTTTTCAGCTGTTACACCCATGTGATAGTTGTTGAAAGCATCAGTCAGAGCATCATACAATAGCGCATCTTCTAATTTGCCCGGACCCATGCGATATCCCTGGCGTCCTTTTAGTACCATATAAGGAGCATTGGTCATGCTCTCAGTACCGACTACCAAAACCACCTCTTCACGACCCACCCGGATCATGTCGGCAGCGATCTCAGCGGCACGCATTGAAGAAGAACAAAGCTGATTTACGGTCATGGCACCAGCTTCAACTGGTATCCCAGCACCGAGCTGTACTTGGCGACCAACATTGGGTTTAGAAGCTTCCTGTAATACACATCCACAAGCAACGTGGCCAACTTTAGCCGGATCAAGATTAATTTGTTCCATGGCTGCTTTGGCTGCAATAACACCCAGCTCTACATTGCCAACATCCTTCAGCCCACCCATAAAGCTACCAATCGGTGTACGTTTCCCACTAACTACAAATACTTCTTGCATCTTTTTACCCCCAAACATTTTTGTTTAGCAATATCTAACTTCATTATATAAGGTTTGCAGTTAAATTTCGACTTTCTTTTGCAATTTCCTGCATAAAATATGGATTTAATCAATTTTGGAAATTACAAAATTTTCAAACTTCTTTCACTGAATTGTTAAAAAATGTGGGTCATCCCTAAATCATGGCTTTTGGCGGCTATTGCTTCATAAAACCAGATTATCGACGACTTTGCCAGGCTATATCTCTCACTAAATGTTCTAATTTTCTGAATTATATTGCAGTTTTAAATTAACTTTTTTCGTATATTTCGCTATAAGAAGAAGGTTTTTGTGTTGATATGTCGAAATCTAGTCAACAAAATGTCGCCGGGTGTCCGCTATAGATTCGACAATTGTACTAATCATAATAGCGACAAGCCGGCAGCATTTAAACACGCTATTAAAGCTAAAAATTAAGGGGGTAAGTTGTAATGGAAATTAAGAAAGTTGCAGTTCTCGGTGCAGGTACTATGGGATTAGGTATTGCCCAGGTTTTTGCACAGACCGGCCATGATGTCGTACTAGTTGAAGTTGACAAAGCTATTGCAGAAAAGGCTATTGCCCGTATCGGCAAACTAATTGCTAAAGCCATTGAAAAGGGTAAAGCTCCTGAGGGTGCTGACAAGATGGTCACCAGTAAGATCAAGGCGACCTCCGACTATCAAGACATTGCTGATTGCGATTTAATCGTAGAAGCCGTTCTCGAAAATATGGATGTCAAAAAGGCTGTTTACAAGCAACTGGATGCTATTTGTAAGCCGGAAGCTATCCTGGCCTCTAACACTTCTTCCCTGTCCCTAACCGAAGTTGCTGCTATTACCAAGCGTCCAGAAATGGTCGTTGGTATGCATTTCTTCAATCCGGCTCAGATTATGCAGTTAGTAGAAGTAATTCCTGCCCTGCAGACCAAACCTGAAGTGGTAGATGCTATCATGGAGCTTTCCGTTAAGATTGGCAAAAAACCCGTTAAGGTTAAAGAAGGTCCTGGCTTCGTAGTTAATCGTATCCTGGTTCCTGGCATGAACGAAGCTGCTTTTATTCTCCAAGAAGGTCTGGCTACCCCGGCTGACATTGATACCGCTATGCGTCTTGGTGCTGGCTGGCCAATGGGCCCCTTCACCCTTTGCGACCTGGTTGGTGTTGATATTGCGCTGGCAGTTTGCAACACTTTGTTTAATGAAACTGGCGATCCCAAGTATCGTCCTAGCACCGTGCTTAAAAACTACGTCCGCGCTGGCTGGCTCGGCCAGAAGGCCGGCCGTGGCTTCTATGATTACACCCAAAAATAATACTCCAACTGAAATTATGCTAGTATAACAAAGTCCCTGCGGTCACTTAATGGCCGCAGGGGTATTTGCCGATTTAATTGGATGGGGAGGGTATAGAAA